>JARRLJ010000155.1:0-7585 GCA_037387025.1 Gemmatimonadales bacterium | reverse complement strand
GGTTCACCCATTAGCCTCCACCGTTGCGCTATCTTTGCCACGTCACCTGAACACACTGTTTTTCGAGGAGCCACTCATGACCCGCAAGACCGCGCACGACTTCGACCAGGAACTCCTTATCCTGTTCGACGCCTACGTCCACGGCGGTATCGATCGCCGGACCTTCCTGGACAAGGCAGCCAAGTTCGCCGTGGGTGGGGTGACCGCCGCGATGCTGCTGGATCAGCTGAGCCCGAAGTTCCTCGAAGCACAGGTCGTGAGCCCACAGGACACCCGGATCCGGCAGGAGTACGTGGCGTTCGACTCGCCGGATGGCTATGGGCGGGGGCGAGGGTATTTCGTGACACCCGCCGCCGCCACCGGCAGGCTTCCGGGCATCCTGGTCATTCACGAAAACCGGGGTCTCAACCCGCACATCGAAGACATCGCCCGCCGGATTGCCCTCGACAACTTCGTGGCCTTTGCGCCCGATGCGCTCTTTCCCCTGGGTGGCTACCCGGGATCTGAAGACGACGCCCGGCAACAGTTCCGGCAGCTCGACCAGGCTAAGACACGGGAGGATTTCGTCGCGGCAGCCATGTTCCTTCGGGGGCGACCGGAGTGCACCGGCGGGATCGGTGCGGTGGGGTTCTGCTACGGCGGTGGCATGGTGAACTATCTTGCCACTCGACTGGGCGCGGACCTGGCGGCCGGTGTGCCGTTTTACGGGTCGGCACCGAACCTGGAAGACGTGCCGCAGATCCGCTGCCCCCTTCTGGTACAGTCGGCCGAGAACGACGAGCGGATCAACGCGAGCTGGCCGGACTACGAGAGGGCGCTGCAGGCAGCCGGGGTTGACTATCAGCGTCACTTATATCCCGGCACCCAGCACGGGTTCAACAACGACACCACGCCGCGGTACGATGAGGCAGCGGCCAGGCTGGCCTGGGAGCGTACGATCGCGTTCTTGAATCAGCACGTCCGCTCTTAACCGGGCCCGATCTTGGGCGCCGGAAGGCCGGAACAACCGACTCCTCTTAGTGATTTGAGATTGCAGATTTGTTGTTCGCCCTGAGGCTTGCTGGGCCTACGGGTGCCGAATAGGGCGAACGAGTAAACTCGTCACTCGGCCCACGGCAGTAAGGCCGCGGATGAACGCGGAAACCGGCTGATCAACACGGATGGGTGGGGCAGGCAGGTTCCGCTCCCTGCTCCCCGCTTACCGTCTCTTCTTATTGATTTACGATCAGATCGCAACGCGGGCACGGCCGACAGAGCTAGTTTGTCACCGGCGATGGCGGTCCCAACCGGCGCACAGATTCCATGACGGGCGGATCGAAGTGCACGTCGAGCTGTGGGAAGGCGATGGTTACTCCCACTTCCTTCAATCCCCACCAGATGGCTTCGTGAAGTTTCGATATGGCCTGTCGCGCAAACCATGGATCATCGACCCACACAGACACTTCGAAATCAACCGACGAATCTCCGAACGTGGTCATCAGTACGAGCGGTTCTTTCTCTTGTTGTCGCCAGTCCTGTCGATTTGCGACCGTTTTCAGTGTCTCGAATACCAGTTCCATATCGGATCGATAGACGACCCCAACGGTGACGCGCAGGCGGTACAGCGAATCGCGTAGGGTGTAGTTCTTCACCGTCGATTGTACCAAGACTGAGTTGGGGATGATCAATTCTTCGTCATCGCGTGTTCGGGCCAGCGTAGAACGGATGCCCATCTGCACCACTTGGACGAGCATCTTCTCTACTTCGAGAACATCTCCTGGTTTGATGCTTCGCTCGACCAGCAGAATGACACCTGAGACGAAGTTTTGCGCAATGTTCTGCATGGCGAATCCAATTCCCACCGCGAAGATGGCGCCAGCAGCGAACAAAGTCGCCAGCTGGATCCCGAGTGTGTCTAGCGAGACGCCGATACCCACGAGCATGATGGTGTAGTGCACGAGACGCCCCGCCACATGTATGGCTCCCCGATCCGTGACTCGTCGGCTTTCGAGCGTACGCCTGATGACGTGTTGAGCAACGCGCGAAAGGGCGTAACTCACGAAGATGAGTACGACAGCCGTCAGGAGTGTGCCTACTGTGATCGGCGTGCCACTCAGGGTGAACAGCCGCCATTCCAGGACTTCCTGCACGAGTGTCATAACGCGAACCTCCGGAACAGGTGTTCATGATTGTCCGCTTCTGCGGGGTGAACCTGGAAGGAAACCTAGTCACCGCAGCTCGAATCCCGAAGAACGGCTCCGCTCGATTTCGGATTCGACGCCGGTCGCTGGCGCTCCGTCGATGGTGGCAAGCATGTGAATGTCCAGCATTCTTGGAGAGGCTGATGGATTGCGTTTCAAGGGACTTCCGTCGACGTGATCAAGAGTCGCGCCCGCAATGCAGAATGTACCTCTCTTCTTGCCACTAGACACCAGCTGCGCAGTGGAGCAATACTTGAAGTCAGCGACCCGCATGTTCGGCCCACAGAACCGAGAACGTTACAATCCCAAAACAGTCGAGCTGGTTGCGGCCTCGCTCGAAAAAGGGGGCCACACGGTCCGGGTCATTGACGGCAACATGCATTTGGTCGATCAGTTGCGAGACTTCATGCCGCGGGTGATCGAAGGACAGCGACCGGGTATGGTGTTCAACATGGCGTACGGCATCCAAGGTGTGAGCCGTTATACCCACCTCCCCGCGATCCTGGAGATGCTCGGCGTGCCATACGTGGGATCGAACCCCCAAGCCCACGGATTGGCACTCGACAAGGTGATTGCGAAGATCGTATTCCAGAACGCTGGGTTGCCGACGCCTGGTTTCTGGAACTTCGCTTCCGCCGATGACGAATTCAGAGACCTCGAATTCCCGGTCATTGTAAAGCCCAAGATGGAAGCCGTCTCGTACGGTATACGCGTGGTTGAAAATGAGAACGATCTGCGCGACGCGGTCAAGCACATAATAGACGAGTTTCAGCAGCATGTGTTGGTGGAGCAGTTCATCCCGGGAAGGGAATTCGCAGTTGGATTGCTGGGGAACGGCCCTCCGGAAGTGTTGCCCATCGTGGAGATAGATCTGGAGGGCGACGCAAACGCGATTCAAACGGCGGGCGACAAGCTGAGTAAGCCGCGGCTAAAGATTTGCCCCGCGGAGATCTCAGAGGAGAAGGCCGAAGAGATGCGCAGTCTCGTGCGGCACGCATTCCAGTCTCTGGAGTTGTCCGACTTCGCACGTGTGGACCTGCGGATGGACGGCGCGGGCAATCTCTTTATCCTGGAAATCAACTCCATGGCGAGTCTCGGACTCACCGGGACGTACGTGTTAGCAGCGGAGACTGCGGGATATGCCTACGAGAGCCTGATCAACAGGATCCTCGACGTGGCTGCGATGCGCTACTTCGGTCAGGACTATGCATTGGAGACGGCAGAGCAGGCAGACGCCAAGAGCACCAAGCCGCACAAGCTGTCAACTCGGGTACGCTCGTACTTGCGTGCCCAAACGCCCACGATCGAGGATTCGGTCCGCCGCATGGTGGAGATGCGCACACCTGTTACGGAAGTGGAAGGAGTGAATGCGTTGGGGCAATGGCTGACCGGCCAGTTCAAACATTTGGGTTTCGCTGTGCGCAGCATCCCCCGCGTGGGGGTTGGGGACGTCTTCTACTTCTACAATCATGAGGATGACGAGCGTGACGTGCTGCTCCTGGGGCATCTGGATAGTCCCATTCCCGCCGGCGGGTTCGTTCCTTTCCGCGAGGCCGGGAGTCGCATATACGGGACCGGCGTAGCAGAGAACAAGGGTGGGATAGCGGTGGCGCTGTCTGCGCTGAGAGCGCTACGCTATGCCCGCACGGTGCGGCGCATTCGTTGTGGCGTGCTGCTCACTACGGATGACACGCGCAACGGAGTCGCCGGCCGCGGAGTAATCGAGGAGTTATGCGCTCGCGCCCGCTACGTCATCGGACTCAAGGGGGGCGATCCCGAAGGGGGTGTCGTGACCTCGCGTGCAGGGCGGGGTACGTACCGGCTCGAGAGCGTGCTTCCCAAAAGGCGAACCGTAACACAGGCTGCCGTGCTGGCGCACCTTTACCGCACGGTAAAGGCGATGGAGGAATTGTCGGATGCAGAAAGTGGAATGCAGGTGGCCATCCGGCGCCTCGAGTTGGATGCTCCCTTCGGACGAGCCCCCGAAAAGGCAGAGGCCGTTATCTCGGTCCGGTTCAAGCAGCTAGAAGATGGGCAACGCGTCGAGCAAGAGATCCGTGCTCTGGCGGCAAAGCGTTCCTCCAAGGGCGTCCGCTTGCGGATGGTCGGCCAGCTCCACCGCCCTCCATTGGCGTTGGATGGTGCGCGGCAGGAATTTTTCAATACAGTTGCCAAGGTTGCCAAGAGTCTCCACGTGAGTGTGGCACCGATTCACCGGTGGCACTCTGGCGACATTTGTTACGTGCCTGATGCCGTCCCCGCCATCGACGGCATGGGGCCGCTCGGTGGCGGCGAGCGCACGCAGGAAGAGTACATACTGCGAAGTTCGTTGGTGGAGCGTGCGGCTTTGCTGGCCATGGTCATGCATCGCTGCGCCAAGGGCGAACGTCAATGAGAATTAGCAAGGTGGAGGGCCAGTTTCAGTCCGCCGCAGACGGAAAGTGTGCGGAGGCAAGTGGCGGAATGGTTGCGGCAGCCTTCCCCGACGCCACTGCCGCGGGTGTGGAAATGCTCGCGCAGGGAGGCAATGCCATCGACGCCGCGTGCGCCGTGAGTTTCGCCTTGGGTGTGTGCGAACCGCAGGCCAGCGGACTGGGGGGCCATAGTCTGGGATTGGTGCACTTCGACGGGCGCACCTTTGCAGTGGATGGGTCAGGGCGGGCCCCTTCGCTCGCGCACCGGTCGCGGCTCAAGGACCCGGAACGACTCCGGATCGGTTACAGGGCTACCACCGTGCCTGGCACCCCGGCGACATACGGCTGGCTACACCGCAGCTACGGACGGCTCGACTGGCGCACCGTGTTGGAACCCGCTATCCGGATAGCGCGACAGGGTTACCGCATAACCCAGCTTCAGCACGATCTCCAAGTGCGCGAGCGTGACAACTTCCTTGATGTGCCGTCGCATTCAGGTGTCCGCTATTTCCCTTCTAGAGGGCGGCGATGCACGACCGGTCGGCAGTTGTTTCAAGCAGCCGAAACTGGCTGCTGTTCTCGAACTCATTGCCTCCCACGGCGTCGAAGCATTCTACCAAGGTGATATCGCCGATCAGATTGACGCCGATATGCGGGCTAACGATGGGTTGTTGCGTGCAGATGATCTAGCGTTCATTCCCTGGCCCATCGAGCGGCGCCCGCTTGCACGCCGCTACCGCCGATACCTCGTGAAGTCGATGCCGCCGCCGGGATCGGGTCGGACTGTGCTCCTCCTGCTCCTCATGCTGAATCACTTGCAGTCCAAGTTCGTGGGCGGAAGGGCGCCGGAGCGGTACCACTTCCTGGCCGAGACGTTCCGCAAGGCCTTCCTGCAGCGGCAGGACCGTCCGTTCGATGCCAATTCCTATCCGCAACTCCACACGAAGCGAATGCTGAGCAAGACCTTCGCGAGGGGATTGGCCGCCAGCATCGCCGAAGAGATGGACGTCAACCTTCCACTGGAAGACCCGCTTGGTGCAGAAGTAGGGGAGACTACCCACTTCTCGGTCATGGACCGCGACGGCAACACCGTTAGCATGACCCAGTCGATCGAGCTGGTATACGGTTCCAAGGCGGCGGCAGAGGGCCTCGGGTTCTTGTACAACAACTACATGATGGCATTCGAGCTCGATAACCCGGCTCACCCTTATTACCTGCGACCGAACGCCGTTCCCTGGTCCAGCGCCGCCCCAACGATCGTGTTCCGCCGCAAGGAGCCGTGGCTTGCCGCAGGTTCCCCTGGTAGCGAACGCATCTTCTCCGCGATCAGTCAGTTTCTTGTGGGAGTCCTTGACGGGTCGGTCCCGATCAGCGCGGCAGCGGACGAGCCGCGCATCCACTGTTCCATAGGTGGTAGGTTGAGCTACGAACAGGAACGGATCTCGCCCGACGTAGTGGATTACCTCGAACGGCTGGGCTACAAGCTCGCTGCACGGGAACCCTACGCATTCTACCTGGGATGCGTACAGGCGGTGCTCAAGCGACAGACTGACAGTGGTTTCCAGGGAGTGGCCGACCCGCGGCGCGACGGAACCGCAGGCGGGCCGTCCTGAGGATGCCGCGCGGGCATCATTTCTTTTTGAACACGGCACGCCACCCGGTGGGATGGGGAAGGGGGCCGGCAGTGCCCGTCTGCGAGAACCGATCCACCACGTAGAACACGTTCGGCTCGATACTCCTTGCCAACTGGATCACATCGTGCAGCGCGCGCCGGGGAAAGCTGGTGTACACCAGCTTGCAGGCGCCGCTCTGTCCGTGGCCGTCAAACGTTGTCACGGCGAGTCCGCGGGCTCGGATGGCGTCTGCAATGGCATTACCGTTTTCGCCGGTAATCAACCTCAGCACGCAAGTACCCATTGCCAATCGCCGTTCCAGGAGTATTCCAACTGCATTGCCGGTCGCAAAGCCGGCCGCAAAGGCCAGTGCCAACCACCAACTATCATGAATTCGGACAATGACCTGCGAGACCGCGGTGACCCACACTAGCACCTCAACGAAGCCAATCATCACAGCAACTGTGAGCCGACCCTGAACTACGAACACGGTTCTGATCGTGCCGAGGGAAACGTCGACTATCCTGAGGGCGAAGATGCCCAAGCCAATGAGCCACAGAGGAGCGCTGTTTATGAAGTCCATCTTCTCAAGTGCCTTGCACAGGTATCGTGTTGCTCAACAATCCAGTTAAGGTATCAGCTCAGTTCCACGGCGGCCCGGGCTCCCGGTTTGCCTTCGCTGCGGTTGTCGTAGAATCGCTGCGTCGGGTATGCAAAGTCGACGTCCTCGAACTCGGCAAAGGCCTCGAGGATCTCCTCCCATATCATATGGGACGTGCCCCGCCGCTCGCGGGGATCACACAGGTAGCGCAGTGTTAGCTCGACCCCGCAATCCGCCACACGGGTGTAGACGATCGGCGTCAGCTTGGAGAAGAAGATCATGAACCGGCTCGAGACCTCCTTGATTCGATGCTCCGCAGTCTCGCTCAGGTGCAGCGCGTGCCGGTTGATGATCTCCTCGAGCGCTTCTTTTGCGCGCCGCCAGTTGCTTTCGAACGTCACGAGAATGGGGAGCTCATTCCAAATGTACTGGAAACCTCGGCTGTAATTGGCCAGCACATCGCTCAACACCTTACCGTTTGGCACATGAATGACACGTCCGGTGCTCTGGTCGGCGGCCACCCAGTTGCCTATCTCCATGAGCGTGAATTGAAAGATTCTGACGTCGATGACGTCACCCATGTGCTCGCCGATCTCGATCCGGTCACCGAGCTGAAACGGGCGCCGCCACATTATGAACACCCAGCCCGCCAGGTTCACCACGAGATCTTTCAGGGCGATCGCAAGCCCCGCCGACACCAGGCCAAGGAAGGTCCCGAAGGACTGAATCGCGCCGGCCCAGATGGTTGCCACCAACACCAACCCGAAGCCAAAGGCG
>JARRLJ010000154.1:0-5896 GCA_037387025.1 Gemmatimonadales bacterium | reverse complement strand
CTCCAGCGCCGTCGAAATCACCAAGCGCTGCCAGCTCGTCGTAGTCTTCGAGTGTCTGCAACGGGTCGTAGAAATAGGAATCAACCCCGGGCGACGTCAGTGCATCCACACTGAGGCGCCCCGAGTGGAACACATCGTTCGCCTGTCCATCGACTGAACCGAGGTACCAAATCTGCTGATCGGTGGCTGTCTCTTCCAAACTCGGAGCATGCCTCCACTCGTTGGATTCCATCACGTAGTAGGTGACTCGGTCGGTCAACATCTCGGGCTGGTCACCATCCCGGAAGATCCAGTCGAACCACTCCAGATGGAGCTGCTCCATGTCTATCACACTATTGTCACCGAACACCAGCCCACCAAGCTCCTTCTGGGGAGCGCGCGTGCCGCCATGGCTCCAAGGACCCATTATCAGGTAGTGCTTCGCGGTCCCAGACTCAGACCCGTACGTCATGTGATCTCTGTAGTACCTCATGGCGCCTGGCTGATCCCCGTCGAAATAACCGGTGATCGTCAGTATCGGAATATCGAATTCGGCGTAGTCCCCTGGGCCGGGGTTCATGTTTCGCCAATAATCGTCGTAGTAGGGATGCTCAATCCAGCGCTCAAGAACGCGTGATTTCAGTCCGGTCAACTCGTTGATTGCCGCAAACGGCAGGTGGTTTTGGTGGACCTCCAGAAACTTGTCACGCCAGTATCGGTTGTCGCCGAACAGCGATGTCTGTGATGCCCTGCCGTCGACGAACGCCAGCCATCGTGCGGCGTAGCCCATAGCGCTCTAGGACGCTCTTTCAGGGTCTGCCACTGAACCATTCCACGGTATGACCCCCCTCGCATTCCGACTCTACCGTCACACCATGGCTGCTGGGAAATCCACTCAACGATATCGTAGCCGTCTGGTCCATCCTGCTCGAGCGGCCACGATTCGCCCTCAGACGCACCCCGACCGCGCGTATTCACGTTGAGGTAGGAGTACCCGTGCTCGGCGAAGAATCTACCCCGCTCATGGGCGTCATCCGATGTATAGGGTGTGAGCGAGAAGATCGCCGGCACCAGCCCTGGAACATCGAGCGGTCGGTAAAAGCGAGCAGTGAGCTCGACGCCGTCACGCATCGGAATCTGCACGTCCGTAATGATGACCTCATCGCGTGACGGATGCTCCGAGGTCGTCTGTGCCCAAAGTGATCCCGAAATCAGCAAGAGCAGGACAACCCAGCGGACGGCCATCGGTTGCTTCATGCTCATCGCGTACCCTCCAACCTGTATGAGGAAACTGTATCTGGAGATCGGTCGAATCTAAGCGAGACTGGACCACGCGCGACCTCGGCCAGCTCGGCCACCAAATCCCGCCTCATCCGCGCGTTTTCGCCAGCAGGCTCTTTCGTTTCCGCTCTGGAAACCGCTCGATTGCGTACCGAACTGTCGTCCGCGGTATTCTGGGTCCGTGGTTCAGCAGGAAGCGCTCGAGCCTTGCGGCATCGGCCTTACCGGCCTCCCTCAGCAGCCAGCCACAGGCTTTGTGCATCAGGTCGTGATTCTCGTCCAGGAGGTCCTCTACCATCCCGTACGCCTGATCCAGTTGGACTCCGTGCCGAGCCAGTGGCACGAAGGTGACCACTGCGGCGCGCCGTAACCACATGTTGCGCGATGAGGTCCACCGCCCGATTCGCACTGCCAGATCCGGATAGGATTTTACCAGGGGTGTGATCAAGGCCGGGGCAAGCCCGTCGACGGCCGCCCAGTTCGTGAATCTTTGATCCATGATCCACCGCTTCACTGTCGCTAGCATCCCTTTCTTGAAATCCGACTTGAATCTGCCCAGCAGCAGGACTCCCACCATTTTCGCCTCGAAATGAAGGTCCCGCGACATCAGATCGCAGAACGCAACCGCATCTGCCAATTCCCACGCCCCTCTCACCTTCTGAAACGCCTCTTTCTCGATGTTTCGCAGGCCGCTAGACTTGATACCATAGAGTAGGACGTCATCGTCCGGCTTGAAGTAGGTCAGACCGCGTGCGATCGTACGAGCGTCTCCCGCCGCCGCCAAGACGGAGCGGACCTCGAGAGCCAACTGTCTAGGGGTGGTCCGGGGCATAATCGTCAATCAAGCTAACAGTTGACGCTGAGGAACGTCTAAGGGCATGAGGCGGAGAGGGAGAGGCACAGGGACCGATTGCGAAGATATGGAACATTTCAGACAGGAACATTTTATAGCAGTAATCTGTCTTAAGAAATACGACAGACGAGGGACAAGGCAGCCGGTGTAGCGCCAGGGCTGCACAACTTTCGGGAGATGACATGAGTCTCAAGGCCCGCTTGACGATCACCGCTGTTATTGCCGGGGCTGGACTGACGGCCGTGGCGCCGAGCGCACACGCCCAGTACTTCGGTCGCAACAAGGTTCAGTACGAGAGTTTCGACTTTGAGGTGCTCAAGACAGAGCATTTCGACATTTACTACTACCCGGACGTCGACGTCGAATTGGCAGCGCTCATGGCAGAACGCTGGTATTCTCGCCTGTCGCGCCTCCTCAATCACGAACTCAGCGGTCGCCAGGCTCTGATCCTCTACGCCGCGCATCCGCACTTTCAGCAGAGCAACGCTCTGAGTGGCACTTTGGACGAGTCAACGCAAGGTGTGACGGAGCTATTGAAGCGGCGGATCGTGCTGCCGTACCTCGGTCCCCTGGCGGAAACCGATCACGTCATCGGCCACGAGCTGGTGCATGCCTTCCAGTTCGACATCACTGGAGAGGGTGGAGGAACCTTAATATCCGGCGTCCCGGGGGCAGCCAGGATGCCCCTGTGGTTTGTGGAGGGAATGGCCGAGTACCTCTCCGTTGGGTACAAGGACTCTCAGACGGCCATGTGGATGCGGACTCTGGTGGCCAACGAAGCACCGTTGGGACCTGCCCTGGACAGCCAGCCCTACCAATACGGTCAGGCCTTGTGGGCATACATCGGTGGTCACTGGGGAGACGAGGTGGTGGGGCGAATCCTGAAAGCGGCGCGCGCCACTCCGAGCGCCGGTGGGGCCATGCAGCGGATTCTGAGGATCAGTCCGGATTCCCTCATCCATGACTGGTACGAAGAAACCCGGGAACTCGCCGAGCCACTGGTATCCCAAACTGAGAGCCCGGGTGACTTCGTGGACGACCTACCCGGGAGCGGTGGGCAAGTGGGTCAGTACAGCACTGGCTGGCCCTATGGACAGCCGATTCTGGGGGCGAGCACGGGGAGTGGACGCTACAACATAGCGCCTTCCCTGAGCCCTGATGGCAGTGAAGTAATCTACCTATCCGAGAAGGACCTCTTCGCCATCGAGATGTTTATGGCTGACGCGGAGACGGGTGAGGTGAAGCGCAAGATCGTCAAGGCAGCACTCGACCCCCACTTTGAGGGACTGCAGTTCGTACACTCGGCGGGAGACTGGGATCAGACCGGGACGATGTTCGCATTTGCGGCCATCCGGAAAGGGCAACCGGCACTCTCGATAATCAACACGAACAACGGGAGGAAGATCCAGGAAGACGTCTTCAGGGAGCTGGGAGAGATATTCAACCCGTCTTGGGCACCGGACGGAGAGTCCATCGTGTTTTCTGCGATCGTGGGCGGGGTCTCCGATCTGTACAGCTACGACGTGAAGGAACGCACGCTCACCCGTCTCACCAACGACCCGTACGGCGACATCCAACCGGTCTATTCGCCCGATGGGACCAAGATCGCCTTCGTTACAGAGCGATTCTCGACAGGGCTATCGAGCATGATGCACGGCGGGTACTCGCTGGCCCTGATGGACCCCAGGACAGGCTCAATCCAGGAGCTACAGGCGTTTGGCAAGGGTATACACACCAATCCTCAGTGGTCGCCGGACGGAAACAGCCTGTACTTCATCAGCGACCAAAATGGCATTGCCAATGTCTACCGGTTGGATATGCAGACTCAGAATCTGTACCAGGTCACAAACCTGTTTACGGGGGTTGCGGGCATCACTCCACTCAGTCCTGCGATCTCGATCGCGTCGGAGACCGGCGCCATGGCCTTCAGCGTGTTCCGGGGCGGAGGCATCGACATTTTCCGACTCGACTCTCCTGAAGAGTTGGCGGGCGGTCCCGTCATTCGGTCGTATCAGGGAAGCCAGCCGGAGATTCTAGCTCCGGTCAACCGCGTGGGCGACCAGGTAGCGGCTCTCATAGAGAACCCGTTCTTCGGACTCCCGCGTGACACCGCCTACGTCAACGCCGACTACAAGCCTGGCTTGGGCCTGGACTACGTATCCCAGCCGTCACTGGTGGTCGGAGTCGACCGGTTCGGCACGTACGTCGGCGGCGGAGCTTCCCTCTTCTGGAGCGACATGCTGGGGGGTCACAATCTGGCGACGATGTTCCAGATAAACGGAGGCGTCAAAGACATCTCGGCGGCCGTAGCGTACAGCAACCTGAACCGCCGCCTCAATTGGGGAGCAACCGTCCAACAGATGTCATATAGTACTGGATTCTTCCAATCCTACTTCGCGGAAGATGCCACCACTGGTGAACCTCTGGTGATCGACCGTTTGTACCGGCAGCGTCAGATATACCGGGGAGTCAGTGGCATGCTGCAGTACCCGCTGAGCTCGGTTCAAAGGTTGGAGTTTTCGGCCGAGGCCACAAACATCTCCTTCGATTGGGAAGTGCAGGAGGACGTCTACTCTTATGTGTCGGGTCAACGGGTATCGTCCGATAAGTATGATTATTCGACCTACGATCCAATGACAATAGGCAGTGTCAGCACGGCGCTCGTGTATGACAACTCTTTCTACGGGATAGCTAGTCCGATCCTGGGCCAGCGCTACCGAATCGAAGCGTCTCCAACGATCGGATCTGTGGACTTCGTGAAGGGACTGGTTGATCTCCGCAAATATGTGATGCCCGTACGGCCGTTCACCATTGCCGCCCGCCTGATGCACTACGGACGCTACGGACCAGACTCCGAGGACCTCAGACTGCAGCCGCTTGCGATAGGATATCCGAGTTTGGTCCGCGGGTACGATTTCAACTCGTTCAGTTTCGCCGAGTGCACTACCCAATTCTGCGAGGAGTACGAGCAGTTATTGGGCTCCAAGATAATAGTCGGCAACCTCGAGCTGCGTTTCCCACCGCTGGGCGTGCTGGGTATCGGAGACGGATTCTTCGGCTTCCTCCCACTCGAAATGGGTGTGTTCGTCGACGGCGGCATAGCCTGGGGAAGTGACGACTTTCGCTTTGAAACGCCGGATATCAACGAGAACGCATTCTTCCTCGGTGGTGACCGGAAGCCCGTCTGGAGAACCGGTGTCTCGCTACGCTTCAATATGTTCGGCTATTTCATACTGGGAGTGGATTGGGTGAAGCCCTTCCAACGACCGCAAAAGGGTTGGCACTTCCAATTCAACATGTCACCAGGATTCTGAGCGGCAGTTCGAATAATCGATAAACGCGCCGGGCGGACTACCCGGCGCGTTCGTCTTCCTAGGCCTTGGCGGCCAATACCCGATCAACCAAACGCTTCGCTGCTAGCAGTGGTGATTCTGCATGCGCTCTGGCTTCCGCAAAGATATCGTCCAGAGCGTCCTCGATCTTCTCGATCCGACGCCTCACATGGTCATCTGTCTTGCCACTGTCGAGCGAGGGCAGCGCTATCGCTCCGCCGGCATTGATCACGTAGTCAGGAGCGTACAGGATACCCCTCTCGTGCAGACGCACAGCGTCATCGGGTTCTGCCAGTTGGTTGTTTGCTGAACCAGCCACGATTCGGCAGTGGAGCTGCGGGATCGTCTCCTTGTTTATGCTGGCCCCGGTGGCGCACGGAGCAAAGATGTCACAGGTCCGCGCGTAGGCCAGGTGAGGCTCGACCGCCTCCCCATCAAACTCGGTTGCAAC
>JARRLJ010000153.1:0-5136 GCA_037387025.1 Gemmatimonadales bacterium | reverse complement strand
TTGCTCTCCGCGCTTTTCCAGCACTTTCCGTCACCGAACCTTAGGAACCTGTTTGTGTTCTCTGTTGGCCGCCTGGTTTCCCGGCGGTGCCACCCTATCGGTTCCATAGCTCAGGCGTTCCATGCCGTGCAGTACTATGAGGGCTCTGACTCCTGGACATGGTCACCTCAACGCCCAGGTCTCCCCACTTAAGCTACCTTACCTTCCGAACGTTCCACCTCCAGCCACAGCATGCACCCGACCATCGCTTTGACTACCACGACAGCGTGGTCGGTGAATTTCAGGCTTCGCCACTTAGTCGAAGGCTCGCCGCCGCATACCGCCGAATCGAGTTCGTCATCCTGCAGACCGTTCTTTCACCTCCAGTTGCTTCCCACCCCGCCTCACGACGACGCAGTTACTTTTGGCTACGGAGCTGTGGTTTTCTCCGACACGGACTTGCACCGTGCTGATACGGCACCCTCGTGGGCGCACATAGGGGTCGGGAAGGACTCACGTCCTCCCCGCCCTCCGAACTGTGCATGCGGTTCTCCCGCACACAGCTCTCCAGTCGGTAGTTACCTCATCGGGATTGGCGCGCCAGAACATGGGCTTCGTGTAAGGTGAAAAGCCCGTGCTCAGCGAAGAAGGCATTCGGCCAACGATAGTGGTCTCGGGTCGTCCGACCGAAGCCAGGGCGCTTCTCCCGCTTGCGCAGGATCGCGCGCAGTCGCCGCCGAACAAAACCGTCAACATCTCGGAAAGACGATCGATGGGCATGTTGGAAGTAACCAAACCAGCCCTTGAGAATGGGATTGAGTTCACTGATGATTGTCTCCAGGCTACCGCTTCGGGTGCGAGCGGTCTTCTCTCGGATCTTGTCCCGAAGTGCCTTGCGACTCTTCGCACGGACCCAACGTCGACCGAATGCGAATCGATAACCCAGAAACTCGAACCCCTGTCCTTTGTGCATGCAGTTACCCACGCGGGTTTTCTCAGGGTTTAGCCGCAATCCTTGCTGCCCTACCCACGCCTGGATCGTGGCCAGCACCGCTTCAGCCTCTTGCCGCGTGCGGCACAGCGCCACAAAATCGTCCGCGAATCGGGCATACTTATACGCCGCGTCGCTGAGCCGTTGATCCAAGCCGTGGAGGTAGAGATTGGACATCAGCGGGCTGATGACTGAACCTTGTGGCGTTCCGGCCACCGGTGTCCAGCGCGTCATCCCTTCCATAACCTCCTGATCGAGAAACCGCTTTAGCAGCCCCAGCACCTTGCCATCACTGACCTTTTCCTTAATCAGCGCCAGCAGCGGTCGTTTCGGGATCGTGTCGAAATAGCTCTGCAGATCAGCGTCCACCACCCAGGTGTATCCGTCCTTCAGCGCCTGCTCCACGACTCTCAAGGCATCCTTGCAGCTTCTTCCTGGACGGAAGCCGAAACTGACAGGCAGAAAGTCCTTTTCAAATATAGGTTCCAACACCAACTTTAAGGCCGTTTGCACCACGCGATCCTTGACCGTTGCAATCCCCAAGGGTCGGGTCTGCCCCTTACCTTTGGGAATATGCACCCGTCTGACGGGATCCGGCTGGTAGCTGCCCTCCTGTAGGGCCCACGCCAGCTCCGCCAGGTAGCGCTCGGCATTGGCCTCAAAACGCTCAATACTCATCCGATCTATGCCCGCTGCGCCGTGGTTTGCAGCAACCCGTTGCCAGGCCACCCACAGCGTTTGTAGCGCATAGACCTTATCGATCAGACTATGCCATCTACCTCCTCGAACCCCGTTACCCAGGGCGCCCAACATACGATCCGTCCATACCGACGCTTCCACCCATGACCACATCCGTGGATCATCCGAATCTGGCTCTGGTCTAGCGGTTGCCCGCACTGTAGAGCCTGCAATCTCCTTTTTGTGCATCGATCTGGACCTCTCGCATCTACCTTCCTGCCCCCCTTCCCTCGGCACGGGTTTGCTCTCCGCGCCTTTCCGACACCTTCCGTCACCGAACCTTAGGAACCGGTTTGTGTTCTCTGTTTGCCGCCTGGTTTCCCGGCGGTGCCACCCTATCGGTTCCATAGCCCAGGCATCCAGCGCCGTGCAGTACTATGAGGGCTCTGACTCCTGGACATTGTCACCTCAACGCCCAGGTCTCCCCACTTACGTTGCCTTACCTTCCGAACGTTCCACCTCCAACCACACCATGCGCCCGACCATCGCTTTAACCACCACGACAGCGTGGCCGGTGGGTTTCAGGCTTCGCCACTTAGTCGAAGGCTCGCCGTCGCATGCCGCCGAATCGAGTTCGTCATCCTGCGGACCGTTCTTTCGCCTCCAGTTGCTCCCCACCCCGCCTCACGACGACGCAGTTACCTTCGGCTACAGAGCTGTGGTTTTCTCCGACACGGACTTGCACCGTGCTGTTAAGGCACCCTCGTGGGCGCACGACTAAACCGCTCTCCGCGCGGTAGGGGGTGGCACGATTTGAGTGTATCAGTGCATTGACCATCTGTTTCCTATGTTGAGGGGTGAGGCATGTCGCCTCGACTCACGACAAAGGAGCAGACCCATGACACACACGACCAAGCCCATCAGCCCGTTACGTCAACGCATGATCGACGACATGGCGTTGCGCAAACTCTCTCTCCAGACCCAGGCAGCCTACCTCCGCGCAGTCAAGAACTTCACGCGCTTTCTTAAACGGGCCCCCGATACGGCCAGTGCTGAAGACCTGAGACAGTATCAGCTGCACCTGGTCGAGCAGGGGATCTCCAGTGGTAATCTGAACGCCACCATCACCGGACTGAAGTTTTTCTTCGAGACGACCCTCGAACACCCGGAGGCCATGACGAAGATGAGCCATGTGTACGAGCCGCGCAAGCTGCCCGTCATCTTGAGTCTCGAAGAGGTGACCCGCCTGCTACAGTCAGCCGGTGGCCCCAAGTACCAGGCGGCCCTGGGGGTGGCCTACGGTGCGGGCCTGCGTGCCAACGAGGTCGTTCACCTTACCACCGGTGACATCGACAGCGAGCGCAGGGTCATTCGCGTCGAGCAGGGCAAGGGCAAACGGGATCGCTACGCGATGCTCTCGCCCGCCTTGCTCGAACTGTTACGCGCCTGGTGGCGACATGCCCGCGTACAACGACAGCTGCTGCCTGGCGGCTGGTTATTTCCGGGACAAAACCCCGTGAACCCCTTATCAACGCGGCAGCTCAGTCGCGCCTTCCATCTGGCGTGCAAGGCCGCCAAGATCGACAAGGCCGTGTCGCTGCATTCCCTGAGACACGCCTTCGCCACGCACCTGCTTGAGCACCACGAGGATATTCGCGTCATCCAGGTGCTGCTGGGGCACCAGAAGCTCGAGAACACCGCCCGCTATAGCCAGGTTGCGGCCAAGCTCTTGCGCGAGGTGAAAGGCCCACTGGAGTACCTGGAGATCAGACCGCCCGTCTGAGCCGCGGGCATGTCTCGGCCACGCTTAGAGGTCGCGGACATCTTCCGCGCCCACGGGCCGGCTTGGCGTCGCGCTCAGGCCGGGCACGTGAGTCTCGGTCAGCTCAAGGTCATGTCGGCCATTGAGCGCTGCCGCAGTGCCGAACTCGGCGGTCATGTGCTGCAGTGCCAAGCCTGCGACCACATCCAGATTGCCTACAACTCGTGTCGTGACCGGCATTGCCCAAAGTGTCAGGCCAGCGCGGCCCGGCGCTGGCTGGAGGCACGCCAGGCAGACCTCCTGCCCGTGGATTACTCTCACCTGGTCTTCACCCTGCCCGGGCCGATCAGCGAGGTCGCCTATCACAACAAGTCGGTGGTCTATGGCATCCTGTTCAAGGCGGCTGCCGAGACCTTGCGCACGATTGCCGCCGACCCCAGGCATCTGGGTGCCCGCATTGGCACGACCCTGGTCCTGCATACCTGGGGCTCGGCGATGACCCATCACCCCCATGTGCACGGTATCGTCCCCGGCGGGGGGCTGTCGCTCGATGGGCAACGGTGGGTCGCCTGCCGGCCGGGGTTTTTCCTACCCGTGCGGGTGCTCTCACGACTGTTCCGGCGGCTGTTCCTCGAGAAGCTCAGCGACGCCTGTCACGCCGGCCAACTGCAGTTCTTCGGTGACCATCAGGTGCTTGCTGAGACGAAGGCCTTCGCTGATTGGATCAAGCCATTGCGCCAGATCGAGTGGGTCGTCTACGCCAAACGCCCCTTCGCCGGGCCGGCTGCCGTACTGGCCTATCTGTCCCGCTATACCCATCGGGTCGCCATCGCGAACAGCCGCCTCATTGCGCTGGACGAGCAGGGCGTCACCTTCACGTGGAAGGACTACCGGGCCAAGCAACGGGTTCGACACAAGACCCTGCGGCTTGCGCCGGATGAGTTCATTCGCCGCTTCCTGCTCCATGTCCTGCCCTCGGGTTTTCACCGCATCCGGCACTACGGACTGATCGCCAACACCACACGAAAGCACAACCTGGCGCAGGCCCGTGAGCTGCTGATGGGTAAAAAAACCGACACGTCCACTGATGCCGCAACGAACGGGGCGGAGACAACAGGTGACAGTGCCCCTGATGCGCAGACTTCCTCCACCTATGTCTGCCCGGACTGCGGCGCTCCGATGCGCATCATCGACACCTTCATGCGCGGGCAACTGCCCCGTGGACCACCCAGGTGTATGGGTGACGCATGAGTGTCGCCGCCACCTGTTGCCTGTCTTGCCTTTATCGCTCAGACCCGGTAAGGGCACCGTTTTTCCGAGGGCATCGAGTTGCGCTCTTTTGCTCTCACCGAGAGCGGAAAAACAGCTGCCATTGGGATGCAACTGACCCGACAATGAACATTGCCGTCTCGGCGCCGAGTGACTTTGCCGCCCGGCACCGAAAAGTCACAACTCAAATCCCCATAACGCGACTGCCGACTATGACCGCGTGGCTTCGTCCCGCGGTTTCCTCCCTCGAGGCTTGTAAGACGCCTGCCCGTTGAGTACTTGCGTGCGCTGACAGGCCTGCGACTGATGGCAAGCATCTTACAACCCTTAACAAAACCCGCCGTTTAACAACGTTTAATATATGGCACGCTATACCTCCGGTTAGATTCTGTGCTCTGCCAGTGGAGGCGTTCCCGGATCGGTCTCCGACCCGGGAACACCCTCATTGCGTCACGAT
>JARRLJ010000152.1:0-5151 GCA_037387025.1 Gemmatimonadales bacterium | reverse complement strand
GACCACCTGATCCCGTAGTGGAGGCCGCCGTCCGAGCAATTCGGAAGGCTGCGGAACTGATCGATATGAGTAAACACCGGGGAGAGCACCCCAGGTTCGGTGCCACAGACGTTTGTCCGCTGATCCCGGTGTCAAATATCACAATGGAGGAGACAGTTGAGTACGCCCACAAGCTAGGGCAACGAATCGGAGACGAGCTCGAGATAACGGTCTTCTGCTATGAGCATGCCGCTCTCTCCGGCCAGCGAAGGAACCTGGCAGACGTGCGGGAGGGCGAATACGAGGGTCTGAAAGAGAAATTGGGGCGTAAGGAATGGAAACCCGATTTTGGACCTGCCAAGTTCAATCCGAGGTCTGGTGCCACTGCAGTGGGGGCACGCGACTTTTTGATCGCTTACAACGTCAACTTGAACTCCACGTCGACCCGAAGGGCAAACGCTATCGCTTTCGACGTTCGCGAGAAGGGACGCATCAAGCGATCTGGAAATCCACTGACGGGAGAGATTGTCCGCGACGAGAAAGGCAACCCCGTTTGGCAGCCTGGCACGCTCAAATGCGTAAAAGCGATCGGCTGGTTCATAGAAGAATACGGGATCGCTCAAATCTCGATGAATCTGACCAACATCAGCGTGACGCCGGTACACGTCGCATTTCAGGAAGTGTGTGAAAAGGCAGAGTCGAGAGGGATTCGCGTAACCGGCTCTGAACTGGTCGGTCTGATTCCACTCAGTGCCATGCTGGATGCGGGCAGGTACTTCCTCAAGAAACAACAGCGATCGGTCGGCATTCCGGACCGAGAAATCATCAAGATAGCCGTGAAGTCCTTGGGGCTGGACGATCTCTACCCGTTCAAGCCCGAAGAGAAGATCATCGAATACGCGATTGCCGATCGGACCACAAAAAGGCTGGTGGATATTTCGGTAACCGCCTTCGTCGAGGAGACTGCTTCGGAGTCCACCGCACCCGGCGGCGGTTCCGTGGCGGCTGCGGTTGGCGCAATGGGGGCCGCTCTGGGAACGATGGTCGCCAACTTGTCATCACACAAACGAGGGTGGGACGATCGCTGGGAAGAGTTCTCCAACTGGGCCGAAAGAGGCAAGGTCCTTCACGACGAACTGCTCCGCCTGGTAGATGAGGACACGGCGGCATTCAATCGGGTAATGGCCGCGTTTGGAATGCCTCGAGGCAATGAATCCGAAACGGCGGAACGTCACCAGGCCACCCAAGCAGCAACTAAAGGCGCGATCGAGGTACCGCTCCAGGTGATGAGGATAGCCTGTGACTCCATGGAAGTGTTGCAAGCAATGGCGAGGATTGGCCTGCCGGCGTCCGCGTCCGATGCCGGAGTTGGGGCTCTATGCGCACGCCTCGCCGTAAGAGGAGCCTATCTCAACGTGAAAACCAATGCGTCCGATATCGAAGACAAGGAATACATCGAGCAGGTATTGGAACAAGGGAGGGAGTTGGAAGAGAAAGCAGCCGAGCTGGAACGGGAGATTCTCGCTATCGTGACCGAGAAAATGTGAGATCAACCCTTTGAATCGCTCTTGTCCTTGCTCCTGTCCAAATTGAGCGCCGCCGAATTAATGCAATAACGCCGTCCGGTCGGTGCCGGGCCGTCAGGGAACACGTGACCCAGGTGAGCGTCGCATTGACTGCATAGGACCTCGGTTCTCGACATGAACAGGCTTCTATCTTCCTCGGTCGCGAGCGCCTCATGCTCAATCGGTGCGTAGAAGCTCGGCCAGCCGGTCCCGCTTTCGTATTTCGTGGTGGAATCAAACAATGCGTTGCCGCAGCACACGCACCGGTAGACCCCTTCGTCCTTGCAATCGTTGTACTTTCCCGTGAAGGGTCGCTCCGTGGCTTTCCGCCGAGTCACACGGTACTGCTCTCTCGTAAGCTGTTCCTTCCACTCGGCATCTGATTTGGTCACCTTGTCGCTCATCGCTCACCGTCTCCAGATCTCGGACCAGTATCCACTCCGGGGTAACTCCAAGATATCCAGCAACACTCCCAGGTACCACACCGCGTGACCCAAATCACTGGAAAACCACCGCTGCCATGCCAACTTGCAGCCTAGTGTGTCCCAGCCCCAAGATCGGCTTGGGTGCTTACTCGAACCCCCCAGAGGCTGATGCGAATTCCAAGAGCAATACCTATACTGCTCCTAATGCTGCCGGCGGCCGGTCAGCTGCTCGCTGCTCAGGAGCCCGAACGGAGCAACGGTCTGTGGATAGGTGGCGGCCTGGGTGGAGGCTGGACCCGAGTACACTGCGACATCTGTAACTCCGACTTGGTGTTCGGCCTATCGGCCAGACTGGGGATAGGGACCCGACTCAGTAGCGGCCTCGCACTGGGGATAGAGGGAAGCGGGTGGCGCAGGAGAGTGGATGACCCCGACGAGGGTGTTACGAAGCGGCGGCTGGTTACACTCCAGGGCGTCGCGTATTGGTATCCAGCTCGAAACGGGCCGCGATACTTCTTCAAAGGCGGGCTGGGAGTCGTATCGTTCCGCATCGATGACGATCCCGGACCCGATGACGAAGACGAAGACCCGATATCCTCCAGCTCGATCGGGGGGCAGGTAGGTGTCGGTTATGAAATACCGGTGAGCAACAGCCTGGCGGTCGTCCCGTACCTGAACTTGACGGGCTCGCTCGGCGCCGATCTCACGCAGGGCAACACCCGATTAACGAGTGCGAGCGTTACCGCCATTCACTTCGGAATCGGGCTTACCTGGCACTGACCTGATGCCGTTCCAACAAACCGATGGAGAGACAGATGTTCACGCGTACGTGTAGTTTCATCGCCGTCCTGTTGTTCTTCGGGACGACTCTAGCCAAAGCGCAGGATTCGCACCCCCACCAGGGGTTCTGGATCGGGTTCGGACTGGGCGCCGGCGCCAGCCTCGAAGGTGCGGGCGACGCTCAAGCCGGCGGTGATGTCTATCTGCGCCTCGGCGGCACTCCGAATCCCAAATGGCTCATCGGCGGCGAAGTCATCGGCTGGGGCAGGAGCGAAAACGACGTGACTCTGGGGAGGGGAAACACCACCTTCACTGTGCTGTTCTACCCCAGCGCTGCGGGTGGCTTCTACGCCAAGGCCGGTGTCGGTATGGCATACGTGAGCCTCAGCGGTACCGCTTTCGGACTGGACATATCAGCCACAGACGAAGGATTCGGCAGCACTCTCGGCCTGGGATACGACATCAGATTGGGAGAGAACCTGTTTCTCGTGCCCGCGTTCGACTGGCTACTCCAAGTCTACGACTCCGGCGCTACTTTCGATTCGACGAATTCCATCTTCATGCTATCGCTTGGACTGACCTGGCACTAACCTGAACAGGCAACCTTTGCCGACCCAGCAGGGCTGAATGACATTCAGCCCTGCTGCTGCAGCAACTCCTCAACAGCACTGTACGCAGCAGGTTTCAGCACTCCTCCCGGTCCAATCAGACCTTCGGAATCCAAGTGGGTCAGCAGCTTGGCAAGGGCCCGGCCGGTGGCGTACTTGCTGTACGACCAGGAACGCAGGTCATTCCACCGCCTCTGCAACTCAGCTCGAACGGCGCCAAGCGTCGCGACATCCCCTGCATGCTCCAACTCGATCTCCACTTCGTAGTGTCTCACATTGCGGGAACCAATCAGGTATGTCACTTCGTCGACAGACAGCTCGGCCAAGCTACCGGTGTCTTCGGCGCGGGCGATGACCTCTCCTCGCACACGAGTCGTACCACGATCCTGCGTCGGTACCAAGCCAATTGCTCCTAACACCCGTTCCGGATCGTCGTCGGAGGAGACTCCATCAGGCACCGTGAGTTCGAGCCCGAACGATGTCAGGTAAGCCAGGACCGAGTCCAGAGCAACTTCCGTCCAAGAATCTTCCAATTCGCGGCGTTCGAGAACGCCGTCCGCCTCCCTTTCCGGCCCCTTTACCGTGATAAGGCATTCGTCTGCACTCCGCCTCAACCTCAGTGCGATCCCCAGCTTGCCCAGCGCATCGTCGGCGACATCGAAGTATGTGTCTCGCACCGCCACCGGTCGCCGTTTCCGCAAGAGCCATTCGCCTAGTGCGTCCAACTGCCCAATGGCCAGCGCGATTTCTCGCGGCGACTCCGATAGAATCACGAGCTTTGCTTCGATTTCCAGATGCGACGGTGACATCACGACGGCGGGCGCAGGTGCGCCCAGATAAGAGTTACTCCACTGCCACGGCTGTACACATTACGTGAGGAACCGGCGCCGCGCCCAACCAAGTGCGAACAGCACCGCAACGGCGACGACGAGGTAGATCAGCATCTTCCGGATCTTCGCCGTGGGCCAGCTTCTCGCGCGTTGCCATATGGCGCGGTTTATGAAGTAGGCGGCTACGATCTCGGCGAGCAGGAGGACCGCCACCAACTCCGCACGCGGGTACGGAATGACAACGCCGACACCGGCCAAGAGAACTCCGTATACCAGGATCGCGGATATCCACCACATTGCCATCCCCGCGGAACTCTCCATGTCGGGACTCACCACGGCAGGCGCTACTGCGCCACCTTCCACACTCTGCGCATCCGGGGCCGCTTTGCTGTCCGACTCCGCGGCCGGTGGCGGGGCTTCCGACAGAGGATGAACACACTTTTGGCAGTGATTGCACTTCGTGGCCGTCCGCTCAATCCACTCCCAGCACCATGGGCAGCGTCTCTTGTCTTCGTTCATGCTGACGGCCTCCGCTATTGGGAGATCCCCTCGACCATCTTGGAAAAGACAACGCCGCCGGTACCGAATTACCGACGGCGTTTCAGTGTCTACCTCCGCAACCCGGCACGATGCCGCATTAAGCATCTGCCGGCGCGGCAGAGTTTGCGCGATTCGGTCCGGATCAGAGACCCGTGCGGCGATCGCTTGCCCATGCCAGGTTGCGGGCGGTATCTGGACTAGACAATGGATCACCTCCTTTGTTAGGGGAATGGACTAGGGCGCGAACAAACGACCCGAAATTATGTCTTTCGCGATTACAGGGCAATGCCGGCAGGTTGGAAACTCATCACAATATGAAAGGCGCCAGTGCGACGACGCGCACCCACGCCTCTCCCATCCATCGTCTTTGTTGGGGCCATTCGCCCGCTGGAGGCTCTTTGCTAGCTCTCGTTCCGCCGATCTG
>JARRLJ010000151.1:0-5159 GCA_037387025.1 Gemmatimonadales bacterium | reverse complement strand
CCAGAGAGGCTGACGGCGTTGTCCACGGAAGTGCGCTAACGGGCTATCCACAAATCGGATTCGCTGCGGACGATCACTCCGACAAGCACCCCGCCGTCCGGCAGCCGGGAGATACCCATCCGTTGCGAAATCTCATGAGGGATTTCGGCCAGGACGGACTCTTCTCCCGAGGCCGTACCCGATAGCACGAGCTCTGAATTGGTTCCGTCGACCGACCGGATGACGAGAATGCCTGCGTCGGCCGGACACCAGTTGATACCATCGTCCGCACTGACCTGACTCGATACGCGTATCGGATCTCCGTCAAGACCTGTCAACCGCCACACGCCGGTTTCTCCCGGACGCGTGAACAGAAGGTCATCGCCGGACGGGCTCGGTTTTGCCATCCAGGCTCCACCGGAACTCAGCCTTCTGTGCACTGCTCCCTCAGAATCGAGCAGCCAGAGTTCCCGAGTGCCGGTTCGATCGGCGGTGTACACAATCATTCCCCTCCACCAGATTGGGTTCCGCTCGTCGTCCTGACTGTCGGTCACTCGCTCCAGCGACCCCTTGTTTATGTCGATCGTAAACACGTCGTAGCTTCCGTACAGCGTGGCGGCGAAAATGAGAAGCCGGCTGTCGGGGTGCCACTGCGGTGCATCGACCTCCGCTCCATCTAGTTGTGTCATCCTGGTGGGCTCACCCCCGCGGGTGGGGATCACCCATATCTCGTCGCTTCCGGTTCGATCGGATACAAACGCGACGCTTTGTCCGTCTGGAGAGATTGCGGCGCCCCATTCGGACCGAGAGGATTCGTGCCAGGGTTCCACCGCGCCGGTGCTTGGATCATATACCCAGAGATCGCTAGTTCCGTGATACTCCTCGTACACCCGGAGCCCTTGGGCGGCGCTCAACGGTCCAGCATTTCGTCCGATCAGTGAAACCGGGTTCGGTGTTCCTCCGTCAGCCGGGATTCTCCATACACGGTCACCGCCCCCGCGCCGAGAGCTGAACAGGATCGAGGCGCCGGGTGGATCCCATGCGAGGCCTCTGATGCGGCGGTTTTCAGATGTGATTGCACTGGGTTCGGCTACGGCTTGGTACGACTCGAGGTCAATCACGAAAATATCGGACACCCCCTCGGTACGCTGCCTGACGAATGCGATCCTTCGTCCGTCTGGAGAAACGCGAGGCATCCGGTCTCCGTCGAAGCCGGCAGGCGGGACGGTGAGTCTTTCGCGGTCACCCGTCCTCCTGCGAACCCTTTCCAGGCCAAGAGTCTGACCCGGCGCCATCGAAGCAACCACCAGATCTCCGTCAGTGAGCCAAGCGAGTTCGTGCATTTGATCCGGGTCACACTCGGCAGCATCGACAGGAGGTCCGTTGAGCGACTGGAGGACTAGCCCGCACCGCTCACCCGACCGCACGAAGGCAACCGTATCGCCCGCAGGGGACCAGGTTGGAGCGTATTCATGTACCCCCCGCTCGGACGCCAGCAGGTATTCCTCCCGGGAAGTGAGGTCCATGACCGCAACATCCCACGATGGGCGGCTGTCGCTGGGGTCATACCTTTGGAAGGCAACGTATCGGCCGTCCGGTGATACGGCCGGATTCGCCTCGTAACCTGGAGTTGATGTCAGAGGAGTAGAAACGAGATCGACGTCGGCCGTCGTTGTTTCAGTTCGCCAGACTGCAACCAAAGCAAACGCGAGCACGGCTCCGGCGGCACTTACCGCCCAGATCGATCTCCGAGCAAACCGAGCCTTCTCTTCCTTGGCTACGGGACCATGAGTTGGTGAATGTGCTGCCACTGCTACGGCGGTTGTGAGCAGCCTGTAGCCAGTCCGCGGGATAGTCTCGATGTAGCGTGGATCAGCCGGGTCGTCCTCCAACACGCGTCTCAGTTTCCAGATCGTACGATTGAGCACATCCGTTCCGACTACCGCCTGAGACCACACCGCATTCTCGATCTCAACGCGCTCGACCACCTCGCCGGCGTGCGCAATTAGGAGCATCAGGACATCGACCATCTTTGGTTCGAGGCGGTGTTCCACATCACCGCGGGAGACGATCCGCGCCGCTGGTTCCAGCGTCCAATCCCCAAGCCGAAATCTGCCGATTCCAGGCGTAGCGCGGTCTCCAATGCCTTCAGAGCCCCTGTCCGACGCGTCCGAGCCGTTGGTCAGCATATCGGGAGAAGAAAGTCATCTATTCTCCATCGACGCAAGAGGCCGGAGCCATCAGCTTTGCTGCCCGTTGAATTGCTGCTGAGGAAGGTGCGCAACATGGTGAGCCGTCCTCGCTGCATAGCTCTAGGAGGAAGAGTATGAATCCGTACGCTGCGGTTTTCGTGACAATGGCATTGTGCACCGCACCCCTTTGGTCCCAGGCAGCAACAAATGGGTTGGTCGAGACAGGTCAGGAGACCGACCCCTCGCACCCCCTGTTCGGTTCCGGGAGCGCAACGCATCCGGCCCTGTCGCCAAACGGTAGGAAGCTCGCCTTCATGTCCAACTCCCAAGGTGTCGTCGAAGGGAATCCCATCAATTTCGAGATTTACGTTGCGAATTCGGATGGCTCCGACCCAGTACGTCTCACCCACAACGACGCATTCGACGCCGACATAGCGTGGTCGCCCGATGGGCAGTTCCTCGCCTTCAAGAGCTATAGGGACGGCAATGACGAGATTTACGTCATGACCGCGGATGGCTCCGATCAGCATAACCTCACGAGACGGTCCAGTGCAGAGCACGCTCCGCATTGGTCGCCGGACGGGACAACGATAGCCTTCAACTCGGATCGGAACGGAAACGGCGGCATCTTTCTGATGAATGCCGATGGCGGGGAGGTAGTACAGTTGACCACCTCGCAGTATTCCGAGTCGTCGCCTCGATTCTCGCCGGACGGACAACGCATCGCATTCGTATCGAATCGCGCTGGTAACGACGACATCTTTGTGATGAACCGAGACGGCAGCGGGATGCGTCAGCTGACCACCGGCGCGGATTCGGATTGGTACCCCCGTTGGTCACCCGACGGTAGCGAACTCTTGTTCATCTCCGGGTCTTTCGCCGATGATCGTTTTGATCTGTACACCGTCTCCGTAGACGGGTCGGCGACGCCGGAACTGCTACTGCGTGGGGTTGACAGCGGCAACGCCAGTTGGGATACGAGCGGGAACTGCATTTACGTGGGCCGTTACGTTGACGGGGAAAGTCGACTCTTCGTTATGCGAAGAGATGGCACCGTTCTCAGGCCGTTGGCCGTAAGTGCTCAGGACCACCATGCTTCCAGAAACGGGCAGGATGATGCATAGGCTGTTTCTCATTGGAATTGTTGCACCGCATGCCGCCTCCGGATTCCCGCTTACAGTTGAGGCTTTGTCAGCACAGCAATTAGCGATTGGAATGGGGCCGTCCTGGTCGCCGGACGGTCAACGGCTGGCGTACTACTCCAACCGCGAGGGCAGTTTCGATCTGTATTGGCTCGAACTGGCCAGCGGGATTGAGACGCGGTTGACCTTTGGGGACGGAGACGAGCTACTCCCTCGATGGTCTCCCGATGGCGAGCGGCTCGCCTTCATTGCAGACGACACATTGGGCCGCGAGCAGGTCTTCGTGATGAATGCAGACGGGTCTCAGCTCCGCCAACTGACTTGGCTCGCAGGGAGGCAGCTCGATCCGGCGTGGGCACCTGACGGCCAGAGCCTGGTCTTCAATTCGGATGCACGGGCAGTCATGAACTGTACAACGTCGACGCTGTAGGCGGTGAGCCTGAGCGCTTGACGTACAACTCCGTACGCGACTTCACAGCCTGTTGGGCGCGCAACGGTGAAACGCTTGTCTATGTTACCGCAATTGATGCCGGTTTCTCTGAAACGTCGCTGGTCTCGCGCAGAATCGACAATCCGGATGTGGTCTTCTTGACGGACCACACCAGTGACCTTGACGAAGCTACGGTCGGGCCGGAACCCGCCATTGGTGATGAGCATGTGGAGATGGGGATGCCAGTTGGCCAGGGAGCCGCCCCAGAAGTCACACTTTGTCACACTGAATCCACTCAGGAATCCACTCAAGCTCCGTGCGACAGGGTTCGAAGTCGAATTGCTGCTGAACTTCGGGCCGAAGCCGGAAATCAAACGCGTGATTGTGAGCTGCCGATAGTGCAACAGAGATTACAGATCTGCGCTGATCCGCGGCATCTGTGCAATCTGTGGCCTTCTTTGCCGCACTAAACAGACAGACAAATCGACTGAATCGCGCCGGGTTCATCGGAGACCTGGTGAATTGAGTGTCTCCCTCAGCCGGGGAGAGTGAAGTCGAAGATAATAGGCCTCCTCGTACTCGGCGGGAGGGATGTGGCCGAGCGGGCCGAGCAGGCGGTGGTTGTTGAGCCACCAGATCCACTCGAGGGTGGCGAGTTCGATGTCTTCAAGCCTGGACCAGAGTTCCGAGCGCGACAATCCGTGACCTGACAGCATCATGTAATCAGGACTGCGATTCAAAGGTGTCGTAGGTAGGCCCCTCTTGGTCGCTTTTAGGGTACTGGTGCGAATACGCTTCGTGAACAATCTTGCTCTTGAGGACTTCGTCAACTCACTGGAAAGTAGCGCGATTTCCACGCAGCCGGTAAGTAACTCTTCTGTGAGGTCTGTTTACTTTCAAGACGCAAGCGTAGCTCGCAAATCAAGTGGAAATCACCCATAGCTGGCTGAGGTTGCCCGTGCGTTCAAAGTCACTTCTGATGGGAATTCTCCAAACGGTTTGTGCCGGTTCTGTGATCGGTCAGCGGGTTGAGCCGATCACGATCGGCACCGATGACGTGTCCTGCCCAACCTGTCAGATCGTGATGAAACAGGTCGTGGTGCTTGGTGATAAGGATGGCCCCGGCGCTTTCTTCGGTCTCCCAATATCGTTTCAGCGCGATTCCCAGGGGCGTTTCTACGTTGTGCAGCAGTGGGATGACCAGGCGCCTATGATCTTCGGCTCAGACGGGCGTTTCCTAGAGAGACTCGGCCGAGCGGGAGACGGACCCGGGGAGACGCGCTTCGCCCGTCAGATCATCGTGACGAAACACGATAGCTTGATTGTCTTCGACCAGTCGCAAGACGGAGCCCCTCGTAGCCGCCAACACGATCAGTACGCGCAGTCGCCTCAAGCTTATGGTGTCTCGATCTGTTG
>JARRLJ010000150.1:0-5168 GCA_037387025.1 Gemmatimonadales bacterium | reverse complement strand
ACGTCGCCCGCGCACTGCTGAACCAACTCCCGCACGCGCTCGACCATGGGTTCCTTCTGCATCTCCGGAAGCAGCCTGATACAACATTCTACGGCACATTTGTCCGGAACGACATTGAGTGCCACACCACCGTCAACCGTCGCGATATTGAGCGGCACGTACGGCACCTCAGGGAAGTATCTAGAGTTGGGTTCGCGCTCGCTCTCCAACTCTCTGCGCAGTTGGCTCAACGCCGTTATGACACGCGCAGCGGGCTCGATGGCGTTGGCCCCCAAGTGGGGATATCCGCTGTGCGCGCTGATCCCGAAGATTGTTACGCGCACGCCCAGATGTCCTTTGTGCATGCGTATCACACGCAAGGAAGTAGGCTCGCCAATGATGGCACTGGTCGGGAGTTGATCGCGATCATGCCAGGTCTCAGCGAAGTGCTTGGCACCGATGGTTCCCACTTCCTCATCATATGTGAAGATGAGTACGAGTGGATCGCGTAAGCTCGGCGCGTCGAGACCCGCCACCCGATTTATCACTAGTGCCAGAAATCCCTTCATGTCGGCGGCACCGCGGCCCACGAGTTGGCCATCCTTTTCGGTCAACGAGAACGGGTTGGCCAGCCAATCGGATTCCGTGGCCGGGACCACATCCATGTGGCCCGATAGAACCAATCCTCTGCGGCCGCGCCCGGTGGGACCGGCTCGGATGACGAGGTTCGTCTTTGTGCGGTCCTCAGATTCGTTTCGTTCGATGTCTATGCCCGGGCGATCGAGATAATCGCAGATGAAGTCCGCCATAGGCAGATTGCTGTTAGCGCTGGTCGTGTCGAAGGAAACCAGCCGGCTCAACAGTGCCTTGTTGCTCAACAATTGTGTCATGATATCTCGTTAGCCCGGCGATGTGGTTGATTCCAAGAGAGCGCCCTGCACTCCCCTCCGATTGAGCCAGTCAACGCAGCCCCTTCGCTCGGAACCGGGGGAGAATGTACCGTGTCCGGTGCTCGATTAGCAATTGGATGTTTTCAGTGTAATACTTGCCACTGCATGTACCGGGAATGAGCTTGTTCTGGGCGATGCGATTGATCAGAAGGCCGAAGGCCGAACGACGGAGTCGCAGGTGCCCAATCAAGTTGATGATTCGAGTTATGGAGGGAGAACGATGGCAGTCACTGTCACATTCCTGGGGCATGCAGGCTTCGTGCTCGACGACGGCAGTAGCTCAGTTGCTATAGACCCCTTTCTCACGGGCAATCCGGTGGCGACGATGAAGCCGGACGAAGTCCAATGCCAATCGATCGTGTTGACGCACGGTCATTCAGACCACATAGGTGATACGGTTGCAATCGCCAAGAGAAATGATGCAACGGTATTTGCGGCAAATGAAATCGCTGAATACTTGAGCGAGCAGGGCTGCAAGACTGAGCCGGGGAATCCGGGCGGCCGGATCGACTCTGATTTTGGATGGGTAGCCTTTACCCAGGCGTTCCACTCGTCATCCTACGAGGGTCGGTACATGGGAATGCCGTGTGGAGCAGTGGTTCATTTGGGAGGCGTGACGGTCTATCACTGTGGTGATACAGGCCTCTTCGGTGATATGAAGCTGATCGGCGAGTTCTACCGGCCCGACATTGCGCTCATTCCCATTGGTGACAGGTTCACAATGGGGCCGGAGCTTGCAACGAAGGCGGCAGAGTGGATCAAGCCAAAGGTCGTAGTACCGATGCATTACGCAACGTGGCCGCTGCTTGTGCCGGATGCGTCGGGTTTCACGCCTGAGGGGATGGAGGTGAAGCTGATGGATCCTGGTGAGAGCTGGCGGTTTCAGTAGGGATTGGCGTCTAGCCCCGCAACTCGGCGATCCACGATTCGTCGGCGGATGTGGTAAACAGATTGTCGGCGATCTCCGCGATTTCCTCCGCTTCGCGCCAGCGTCGTTCCAACCACTTCAGCTGACCCCGGAGGGCCTGGCGCTCGGTTTCCTCGTGAGCCGCCATCTCCAGAGCCAGCCTGGTGGATATGGGGTATTGACCGACTCCCCTCCCTCCGAGTCCGAGACGCTCGAGGCGCTGAGCGGTGGTCCTCACGTACTCTTCGGCATCGCCGACGTCCTCCAGCTCTTTCACCGCCTCGGTCACCTGGCTTTCTGAGGCTCCGAAACCGTTCGCAATTGGGAGCATGAGGCCGAGAATATGCGTGGCCTGAGCGCCTTCGTACCCTTCCCAACCCACGGAATGAGGCAATTCGAGTCTCCACCCACCACTTCTCTTGGCGACACGTAGTTCCGGGACGTGACCGGTGCGGACAAATGAGAAGTCCAGATTGGTGATCTTGACCTTGGCGATAATCTGGCCCAGTAGCTTTTCGATCCGCTCAGGGCCGATTTCGCGGAATATCTCCTCGGTTCCGGCCCCAGCCATCATCCCGATCCCGATCGCGGCGGGTGCCCCCACGAGCAAGGCGAAACCCGTCCCCACGAGCCCGCCAGCCCCTATCATCCATCCGTATCGGTCTGCCACGCGAGCACCCGCCTTGAAGAGCGCCCGCTTCCTACGTCCGCGTAACTCATTGGCGTAGCGCCAAACAGCCAGCTCTTGGCGATATGGCTTGCCTATCCTGATCAGTTCCAGAGAAGCATAAACGACGGCCATGCTTATGTTCTCGGTGCATACCCGGGCCGTAGTTTTCCGGAACAACCGCTCGCATTCCTCGATTGCCTCCCACCTCTCCTCCAGTGGGGTGAGGTTCCAGCTGCCACAATGTGGGCACACTATCCACAACCGCCCTTTACTCTCGTCATATGCCAACCGTCGGCCCACCCGACAGTATTCGATGAGATCGTTTTGGCCGAGGTGCTCTCTACAGAAGAGGCAACTGAACATGGGTTGTAGATCGTTCACATGCATGGTTAACTGACGAGTCTGAGTGACTACGCTACCAACTTCACATACCCCTGATCTGCCGAGCTTGTTCTCACTCCTCCTTCAGCTTCTCTTTGAGCAGCTCCGCCGTCACATCCATGAAGCTACGCTCTGTGACCAACCCCACGAGCTTCCCATGTTTACATACGGGAAGGGCCGACACTCGTTTCGCTCGCATCACCTCGATGGCCTCCACCGTTGGCGTCTCGGGCGTCACTGTTATGGGATTTCGCTCCATGACGTCCTTTACGGCTATGGTCGTCTGGTCCTTTCCGAGTTCTCCTCTCGAGAGCAGTTTGATCAGAGAACGATAGGAGACGATGCCTACCAGTTGATGGTCCTGATCCTCGACGAGCACGTGACGCAGATACCGCTGGTCCATAAGGAACGCCGCAAACTCCACCAACTCGTCTTCGCTCACCGTGAACAGTTCAGTAGTCATGTATTGTTCGACGTGAATGTAGCCTGGCTTCCATCCACCACCCTCGGCGAGCGTCCCCAGTGGCCACTCGTGTCCGGGAAGCCCGGACCACTGGCGTTTGGAGATTGCCGCTGTGAGCGCCACACCGCGCTCGGCCCTCGTAGCACCGCTCATGGTTGAGTGTGATTCTACGATCCAGCTCGCCCCAGTGCGGCCGGTGTCCATGCGGCTCTGAATGATGCCCAAGAACCTGTCGATGTCGGAATCTGAAACGTTGGCGGAGAGCAACCCGCTCCGTGCCAATGGCAGTAGATCGGAGAGTATCAGCTCGGGCACGCTGCGGCTCTTGCCGCCTACCCAAGTGAATATCCCTTTCGGGCCTTGGCGCGCTGCAGCCAGGAAGTTCGCCCTCACGTCGTCAAAGGACACCTGGCTCGTAATGTCGCCGTGTTCTTCAGCCATACCGAGCATGAGGCCTATCCAGAATGCCGCGTTGGCTACCTCGTCAACGACAGACGGTCCAGCAGGCAGCGCCCGGCACTCTATCCTGAGATGGGGCGATCCGGACCGGAGCCCATAACACGGCCGATTCCAGCGGTACACGGTGCTGTTGTGAAGTTGGAGGGCCCGTAGCTGCGGGACTCCGCCCTGTTCCAGCACTGCGAAAGGATCTTCGTCGGTCTCGCCGGCAAGTATGACTTTGAACCGCGCCACATCTTCCTGAAACACCTCGACTGCCGAATCCCTGATCCACCTTTCTCCGAAGCGTACTCTGGGACTGAGTTCTCGCAGGTGGGGTGTGGCGCTCCGAGTGTCCACTGATTGTTGAAACAGGGCGATTCTCGTTTCCTGCCACAAGCGTTTTCCAAAGAGCAGTGGTGAATTGACTGCCACCGCCAGAACCGGAGCAGCGATCGCCTGTGCGATATTGTAGAAGCGAGCAAATTCCTCTGCTCCTACCTGCAAGTGAACTTGAAAACTGGTGTTACATGCCTCGAGCATGACGGAATCGTGCTCTAGGTGGAGTTCGTCGGTTCCCTCGATATGGAGCCGCATTGGACCACCGCGGGCGCTGGTCATCGCTTCATTCAGCTCATAGTAGCGTGGATGCGGTGTCATATTGTCCATTGACAGATCCGATTTGCTCAGGCTGGGCAGGATACCGGTCATCACGATGTCGACACCTTCGCCATTGGCAACCGTGCGCAGCCGCGTAAGACGGTCGTTGAGCTCGCGCTCCATGTTATTGAAGCAATCAGCGCTCAAGCCGTGTGGATCGAGGTTTATCTCGGCATTGAACAGGGCCAATTCCGTGGTGAAGTGGGGATCGTCGATTTGTTCCAGCAGCTTGAGTGCTGCGGAGGCTGGGTGCCACCGCCGGTCGACTATGAAGACTTCCTGCTCGGCGCCGAACCGCCGTACGTCTGACTCTAGAAGCCCGAGCCTAATTACCTCCTCTAGCGCCCTGAGATCATTGAGCAGTGCTCTGGTGAAATCCCTGAACGTGCCTGATTTACCGTGTCGGTGAGTGTCGGGTCGCTCCATCGGATTTCCCGCGCTGATCGCTTTGAATGCGGCAACGTAGGTGAGCCGCGGCATGCTGTCAACGGAATCGAGATGCAATCCGGCTGGCTCAATCACTCTGATGTTGCCGTCTCGTGAGCTTCTTCTAATGCTACCGATTTGGCGACTCTAAGGTATCATTCGATTGCCCGAGATGGCACTGCAGCGGCGCACCAGGCTGTCGCTGTGATTGACTGAGATTCAAACCCGGGGATCAGTATTGTATGAGGAAACAACCTCTCATCCTAGTTGGTTTCTTGACCGTTCCTGTGGCGT
>JARRLJ010000149.1:0-6327 GCA_037387025.1 Gemmatimonadales bacterium | reverse complement strand
TCACCAACAGGTTGACAACTCTCGGTTTATGATCAAGAAGGCCGAGCCGTTGGCCCGGCCTGGTATGCCGCGGTCAAATCCGCCCTAGGCGGAGGACTTTTAAGATGGGTTTTTGGGTGGACAATTACAACCCGAAGACAACGGTCACACGGTCGTTACAATAGCAGATCAGGGAGATCGGCTATCGAATCCACGATCGCGTCCGGATGTACAGAGGAGGAATCCAATTCCTCCTGCCTGAACTTTCCGGTGCGGACAAGGACTCCACGGCCACCGACTTGTTGGATACCGGCTACATCATTCTGTAGATCGTCTCCGGTCATGACCACATCCCTGATTGATACCTCCAGGGAATCGGCAGCGGTCTGGAAGAACTGGGAACTCGGCTTTCCTACCAGGGTTGCCTCGACCCCTGATGCGTACTCCAGCGCCGCCACGAACGCACCGGCGTCGAGGGTGAGACCATCCGATGTCTTCCAGTAACGGTTTCTGTGCGTGGCTACCAGTTGGGCGCCGTTGAGTATTGCGCGGAATGCTCTGTTCAAGTGTTCAAAGCTCCATGCGGGCCCAAGATCGCCGACGACGACAGCTTGCGGACGGTCGTCGTCGACCACGAGGTCAGAGAAGTCCTCCAACGCCGATTCCGGGAGCAGGAGCGATACCCGCTCAATGCCGCAGCTCTTCAGCCACGACGCGGCAGCGACACCGGTGGTGTACAACTCGTCTAGCTGGGCACTGATACCCATGCCGTTCAAGCCCTGTAACACGGCTCTTCGTGACATTCTCGAAGTGTTGGTGATGAACCTGAGTGGCAGACCAGCCTTTCGGAGAGCATCGACTGCAATAGAAGCGCCAGGTATGGCACTCTCCACTTCGTAAACGGTTCCATCCAGGTCCAGGAAGACCGCTTTGGGACGTGGTACGAGTGACACTCAACTCACCTCACTAGCAGGAGAACAGTGAGTAGCACGGCTGTGGGATCGCCTCGCGACGTCTCTACATAGGATTGTCCGGCCTCAGGTAACGCGCCAGGAAGGCCCATATTTCGCGGCGCGATTCCCTCGCCAGTTGAGTATCGAGCCTGTTGAAGCCATGACCGCCGGGAGCATCCTCGTAGATCTTGTACTGGAAGCCCGTCTTACCTTCAGCTTTGAGCGGTAACCCTCAGTCTTGTAACCCATCCGAGAGATTAGGTCACTGACCGGGACTCCAGCATAGGCTGCTGCATAGGCATCCGGATGTTCGAAGATGTTCATCAGAGCGTGGAGACCACCGTGACTCCACCCAACTACTCCCACGCGGCTTGCATCCAAAAAATCGTAGTTCTCCAACATGAAGTTGCGCGCAGCGTACGTATCCTCTATCTCGAGACCGCCGTAGTCGATCGCCCGGTAGAATCCACCTCCATAACCGGTGCTCCCCCGATACTCCGGGGCGACGACAGTGTACCCTTGCTCGAGCATCTCACGCAGACGATTTGTGGTGCCCGTGCTGAAGTTGCTGTGGACCCCGCCGTGCGGATACACGATCAAAGGTTGTTTCTTCGATCGATCGAGGTTCTTCGGAATGAAGACATAAGCCGAGATGGGGAGGGGATTCCCCGCGCCCTGGGCAGTCGGATTTGGTTCGTATCTGCGCGGAGGGCCAGTGAATGACACGATGTCTATGTACGCTATGTCACCCACTCTGTGGAAGAACATTATGTCGTCAATCCGCCGGTTCACTACCGCCAGCTCATGCTGAAGACTTTCGATATGCCGCTCGAGCAATTCCCTGATCTCCTGTACGTCATCAGAACTCTGCGCTGTCAGCGAGGGTGGAATGATGATGATCACGACTCCAAGCACCAATCCCAATGAACGCAGCTTTGACACCGGACTCGTCATGGTCTGCAACTCCTTTTCGATGTTAGGCTACTTCCCCTCCGTCGCCCTATTGCGTTCCAATTCAAGGGGTCTATCCCAAAACGTGTAGCACTTCCTTGTCGATCCTATGGCCGCCTTCGAACCGTATCAGTGAAAACGGAGTTTCGCTTGCCCGCAGGCGCGCCTCCATCTCCTCGACCCCTTTCTCGTCGGCATACTCGTCTTGATCTCCGACAACCAGTGTGAGGTCGGCTCCAAGCCGGTCACCGCTTGTCGCGAGGTCCACGTCCGGGGGAATGACTCCACCCCACAGAATTACTTTGTCCGGTTGCACTCGGCCACTAGCGACCCAACGTGAGACTGTTGCCGCACCCTGTGAAAAGCCAAGCACCACGAACCGAACCCGCGATCGGTCGACCTTCTGGAACACGTGATCGTGAAGAGTATCGAGGTAGCGTACGTAATCATCGATTTCCGTGAGCCGATCCTCCTTGGTCATCCAGCTAGCCCCGATCTTGCCCGTTGCGTGGTCCAGATAGAATCGCGACAAGCCCTCCGGCGCTACTATGAGCCGGGAGCCCTCGTCCAATACCCGGAAGTAGCCGATGAATTGCCTCGCCATCTGGCTGTATCCGTGGCAAACCAGCCAAACTTGTTTCAGATTCGGCCCCGTTTCGCCGAGAGTGAAATAGCGAGCCGATCGCTGGACTTGGATGTGATGTTCTTTCATGGGTAGGTCAGTGCGCTGCCGGACCGGCTAACGCTCTCCGTATTTGCCGCACATGTTCCGGACCGGTGCGGCAACATCCGCCAATGCATTGGGCCCCAAGGGAGTGCCACTCCCGACTGGCAGCGCCAAAATCAATCGGCTCCGCCATACCAAGCCACCGTTTCTCTGCCGCATCCCAACCCTCACCTGAGTTGGGATACATCATTATGGGTAGGTCCGTTACGCTTCTGAACTCCTGAACCAGATCTGGGATCAGACGGGGAGAAGTGCAATTGGCACCGATCGCTACAACCTGCTTCGCGGCAGTAATCTCTTGTAGCGTTTCCCGAATCGTGCTGCCGTCTGCCACATGGTTGGAGTCGCGACAGCTGATGCTGATCCAAGTTGGTGCTCCTGGCGTCTCCTCGAGGAGCCGCACTAGTGCCTGCACCTCGCGGCGCGACGGGATCGTCTCACAGGCCATGATGTCGGCACCGCTGTCTGCGAGGATCATCCACCGATTCCTGTGGAACTCATACAGGTCCGCCTCATCCAGACCATAGTCGCCAGTATACTCTGAACCATCGGCGAGGTAGGCGCCGTACGGCCCCACGCAGGCCCCCACGATCGGCTTCAAGCGGCCTTCACGATTCTCCGGAGCGCTCCAGAAGTCGTCCCGAGCCCGAACGGCCAGTCCGACTGACACGCGCAACATCTCTGCTGCCTCGGCTTCACTCATCCCTCGCTTTGCGAAACCCTGCAGCGATGCCTGGTAGGTGGTACTAACGATGCAATCCGCTCCCGCTCTCAAATAGTCGGTGTGCACCGCGCTGATGAGGTCCCTGTCTTCGAGCAGGACCTTGGCAGACCAGAGTTCGTCGTTGAGATCGGCACCGCGGACCTCTAGCTCGGTCGCCAGCCCACCATCCAACACCATGAAGCCTTGCTGCCGTATGAATTCAATAATCGGATTGGTCATCTCGCCCAGCTGCACAGTGACATTAGCCGTTCGTCCGTCGACACCAGCCCATTGTCCGTCGCCATCAGCCCATTGTCCGCGCACGTGAGGCTGTTCCTGTCGTCCGTTCGCCCCACTCGCAGCAACGAATCCGGATTTCGGCACGCCATACCTGGGTTTCGGCGCTCCCTACTTTAACTTCGGCACGCCTTACCCGAACTTAGGTACGCCCCGCCCGAATTTCGGCACGGCTGATCTGAATTTCGAAACGCCTTGCCTCAACTTCGGCACGCCTTGCCTCAACTTCGTCACGCCCTACCTGAACTTCGCCACGCCTTGCCTGAACTTCGGCACGGCCTACCTGAATTTCGACACGGCTTACCTGAATTTCGGCACGCCTTGCCTGAATTTCGGCACGCCTTGCCTGAATTTCGGCACGGCAAATCTAAATTTCGAAACGGCTGATCGAAACTGCGAAACGACGTTCCGAAAAACCTCCCCAACGTCCCTAAGGCTTTGTGTGACAATCAATTAGCGCGTCTACCCTGCAGCCAGGTCATCCGCGCGAATCGGCACCTGAAAGGACCGGGAACGGACGTGAGAAACGGGAAGTGAGCCTTATGCTGCGCCCGCTCCCCATTTCCGTTCGGCGCTTCCGGAGCTCCTCATCCAGCTGGTTTCTTCGGTACCTCTATCGGCTTGCCCGGATCCGGTCTGATACCGTGCTCGTCACAAGCTCGGTACACAGCTGGTAGACGACTCGTGACTATTTCGTTTATCTGCTCCACCAGCCCCGGAACCTGTTCCCAGGCACGCTCTATCTGCCATTCCTGATCTGCGGTCGGGCGTGTTGTAGACCCGTCAATCGCATTCGCGACGCGCGCATCCCTGCTGGCCTGATTCAGCTCCCGACGCAACTCGCTAAGGTCATCGCTCAATTGCTTGACTTCCTCTTGCAGCTCGTCAGGAGCAGCTTCACTTGCACCGAGCAGGGCCTGTAGATCAGATAGGCGACCGTTCAGTCGGGCCACGGTCTGATTGGCTTCGCGGATCGATTTGTTCAACTCGTAGAGGCTCAGGAGCGCTGCCTGTCTGGCTTCCCGGTCGGCGTCCGAAATCTGGCTGCGCGGATCTCCTCGTACCTCGATCTCCTGCGAGAAATCCGCACCCGACACATGAAACCGGACTGAATAGTTTCCCGGCAACACGCGCGGTCCTCGTGGTGCACCGCCGAACCCGCCTTGGCCTGAGGTAGCTTCATATGGCGGATCAATGCGCAGGTCCCAGCCTACTTCGTGGATCCCAGGATCACCCGATCCTTCCAACTCGCGAACCGTGTTCCCCTCTGCATCGGTGATAACCAGCTTGGCGTGAACATCATCGTTGCCGCTGACCCTGCGGCCTTGCCCCTGTCCCTGAAAATTCGGGCCGCTCCCATCTGAGCTCGATTCCTCCGCGACCGGCGCCACTTCGGCCGACAACTTCTCCTTCAGATAGTAGCGAATACGCACACCTGTCGGGGGATTGGGCGCTGCATATGTGGCGTGCCAGAACGGCCAATTACCGGCGAGCGAGTACATCGTAGCCGGCCGCACCGGGAAGACGTGCGCCACAGACGCCAACAGTTCCTCGGTCAACCGTTCCAAGGGCGTGATGTCATCCATGATCCAGATGCTGCGACCGTGCGTGCCCACTACTAGGTCGTTGTCACGCGCGTGTATCACTATGTCGTCAACCGGAACCGTGGGCAGGTTGTTCTTGAGTTGTTGCCAGCCGGCACCGCGATCGATGGAGAAGAAGAGACCCACTTCGTTACCTAGGAATAACAGACTCTCGTTCCGGTGGTGCTCGGCGATGACATTCACGGACCAACCTGTCGGCAGACCATCGGTGATGAGCGTCCAGCGCCTGCCGTAGTCTTCGCTGACGTAGGCGTAGGGGGTGTAGTCGTCATTACGGTGCCCGTCGAAAGTGGCGTAGACCCTGCTTTCAGCGAAGCGAGACGGAACCACTCGGCTCACGTAGGTACGCTCTGGAAGACCGCTGAAGTTCGTCGTCAGATCGGTCCAGGTGGCACCCCCATCCCGGGTCACCTGCACGTTCCCGTCGTCCGTGCCTACATAGATCAGGGCTGGGTTCAACGGCGACTCGCTTATTGTCGTGATGTTGCCGTAGGTAGAGATGCCGTCGTTGGGAGATATCATGGGCTCTGACCCTAGCACTCCCATGATCTCCAACTCTTGCCGATCTATCTGCTTGGTCAAGTCAGGGCTGATCTCCTGCCACGTCACGCCACGATCCGGCGATTTGAGCAGCACGTTGGCGCCGATATATATAGTCGCCGGATCGTGTGCGGATATTGCGATCGGCGCATTCCAGTTGAAACGGAACGTACGGTCCTCTTCTTCTTCTTGGCCTTCTATCGGCCGAGCCACCGGCTGAATGCGAGTTCCCTCACCGGTGGTGGCGTCAACGCGACCCAGGCTGCCACCCTGAGATTCCGTGTACACGATAGTGTGATCAGATGGATCGATGAGATTGAAGAACCCATCTCCGCCCCACACGTCGTACCAGTCGGCGTTGCGAATGCCGTATTGGTTCAACGTCCGACTCGGACCGCACCACGAGCTGTTGTCCTGCAGGCCCCCACAGACGTAGTAAGGATCCCGCATGTCAACACCGATCTGATAGAACTGGCCGATCGGCAGGTTGTTATACATGCGCCAGTTCTCGGAGCGATCGAATGATGCAGCAACGCCTCCGTCGTTGCCGATGATCAAGTGGTCAGAGTCGTT
>JARRLJ010000148.1:0-7235 GCA_037387025.1 Gemmatimonadales bacterium | reverse complement strand
CCCTGGTACCGGTGCAATGGTCAAACGATCCTCGATACTTCACTGTGTTGGAGCAGAACGGCATCAATGCCGATCTCTATCGGATCGACGCTCGATCGGGGGAACGCGACCTATTGGTGCGGGGGGCGGATCTGATTCCTGCCGGCGGAGGGAATCCGATTGCGATCGAGTCGTATCAGTTCTCGCCTGACGGATCCAAGCTGCTGATCTTCACGAACCCCGTACGCGTGTGGCGTCAGAACACGAAGGGAGTGTTCTATGTATGGGACTTCAGAAGGCGAGAGCTGACGCCCGTCAGCGCGACTCCCGGTCTGCAACAGTTCGCGAAGTTCTCTCCTGACAATCGTTCGGTGGGCTTTGTGAGAGATCACAACATCTTCGTTACCGACATTAGATCGGGACGGGAGAGGCAGCTGACCTTCGACGGTGATGAGAATGTCATCAACGGTACCACGGACTGGGTCTACGAAGAGGAACTGGGGCTGCGTGATGCATTTCGTTTCAGTCCGGACAGCAGGCGCATTGCGTTTTGGAGATTGGACCAAACGGTCATCAAGCCGTTTTACCTAATTGACAACCTCGAATTGTATCCTCAGCTGCTCCCAGTACGATACCCCAAGGCGGGTCAACAGAATTCGGATGTGCGGATTGGGGTAGTTGAGATCTCTTCCGGGGAGACGACATGGATCGATCTCGGGCCGGACAAGGACATCTATATCTCTCGAATGGACTTCGCTGCATCGTCCGATGAGGTCTGGCTGACCCGCCTCAATCGCCACCAGAATCGTCTTGATGTGATGCTCGCTGACGTTCGCAGTGGGTTATCCAGAGTGACCGTGACCGATACTGATCCTGCCTGGGTCGACCCGACGGAGCCGTATTGGATCGACGGTGGTAGACGCTTTTTGCTGGCGAGTGAAAGGGACGGGTACAACCAGCTCTTCTTGTTCAACCGGGACGGTTCGCTCCGGAACAAGATCACGACCGGAGAGTGGGATGTCTCATCCGTTTACGGAATAGATGAACGGAACGACGTCGTGTACTTCGGAGGTGCAGGTGAGGGCCCTTTGAAGAATCCCCTTTTCCGTGTGGGAGTGGACGGTGAGGACCTCGCTCGGGTGCCACAGCGCGGACGGTCGAGTAATTCGCACCATATCAGACAACATGGAGTTGATGGCCAGGATCCAATCGCTCAACCTGGCGATTCCCGAGTTCATCAAAGTGCCCGTGGCGAACGGCGTCGATTTGAACGGATACATAATCCGGCCTCGTGATTTCGACATCAGCAAACGATACCCCCTACTCGTTTACGTGTATGGCGGCCCCGGTTCGCAGACTGTGCGGGACTCGTGGGGTGGAACGCGATATCTGTGGCATCAGTTGTTGGCGCAGGAGGGATACCTGGTAGCAAGTGTGGATAACCGAGGTACTGGGTCGAGGGGTAGGGACTTCAAGAAGATCACCTACCGTAACCTCGGCAGGTATGAAGCAGCGGATCAGGTGGCGGCTGCATGGTATTTCGGGTCGCAACCTTTTGTGGACGAAGACCGCATCGGGATCTGGGGTTGGAGTTACGGAGGCTACATGTCCCTGATGTCGATGTTCACAGGTCAAGGCGTGTTCAGGGCCGCTATTTCAGTTGCACCGGTAACTGACTGGCGCCTCTACGATACGATCTACACCGAGAGATACATTAGAACGCCCCAGGAGAATCCGGCAGGCTATGAGTATGGAGCACCGTTGAACCATGTCGAGAAACTCGAGGGCAGACTTTTGGTGGTGCACGGAACTGGCGACGACAACGTCCATTCCCAGAATACTGTACAGCTCGTACAGCGATTGGAGGAGGCCGGCAAACAGTTTGACATGCGTTTGTATCCCAATAAGACCCATTCGATATCTGGGTCGCGCACACACGTGAACCTGTATACGCTGTTCACCCAGTGGTTGAGAACGAATCTGTAGAACAGACGTGGCGAGGCGATCCGGACTGTCGGACCACCTCTTAACCGTTCCTAATCAAGCAGGTATTTTTCCATGACGGGCTTCAGCACATCCAAAGCCTGCTTGAATTCGCTTGTCTCATTTCCGTAGCCAAACCGGATCGATCTCTCGAAGCCAAAGTGTTCCCCTGGTTCCAGAAGGATGTCGTATTCGGCTCGGACCTTCTCCGCTAGCTCGAGGGACGGGATAGACTGGGCATAACGCACCAACGATATCGCTCCGCAGTCCGGACGTAACCACTCTACTGCACCGCCCAGTTGCGTGAGCCAGTCGTCCAGGATCGGGTAGTTCTGATTGAGTATGGAGCGCGTGCGTGTCAGTATCTTCTCCCGGACGTGTAATGCTCTCGTAGCGAGAAAGTCGCTTGGCGCCGTTGGTCCGATGACGGTGTAGTCGTGCCGTGACCAAAAAGATTCCTTGAACTCCGCTGGGAACACGAGCCACCCGATCCGGAGCCCCGGAAGACCGTAGGCCTTTGAGAGGCCGTTCACAGCCACAGTGCGATCGTATTTTCCCCAGAATGTCTCTGTCGTCTGGCCAGTCAACTCGGCGCCGAGGTAGACTTCGTCTGCAAGCAGCCATGCGCCGACCTCCTCGGTGCGAGCCAGAATGGCTTCGCGTGCCTGTTCGGTCAGAACGTGGCCGGTGGGGTTGTTGGGGTTTGTAACAACCACGAGCTTGGTGCCCGGCGCGATAGCCCTGGCGACATCATCCGGATCGGGATCCCACCCCAACTCTGGCTTCAAGTCGAAAGTCGCAACTTCGGCACCGAAGTTCTGCGCCAGACCCCAAGTCTGGCGATATAGCGGCGATAAAATCGCGACATGGTCTCCCGGCTCGATCAACGTCCAAGACGTCACGAAATTCGCCTCACTGCTACCCACCGTGACAATGACATTGTCCTCAGTTGCGCCGGGGTATAGTGCCGCAATTTCGGATCGCAGAGGGTCTGTTCCATCGGCCTGACTGTACCCCAGGCGAATGGAACCGAGTTCATCTGGATCGACATTCGCAAATGCGAGCAATTCTTTGATCGAAAGGGGATATACTCCGCTCTCCGAGAGATTGAAGCGTACCCGGTGCTCCCACGCACTCTGCCAACGCTCCAGCTCAAACCGGATGAATTCCACACTGACTCCTTTGAGGTGTTCGTGGATAGAAGGTACACTTCTTTCTTTGTGTTGGTCACGGTAGGGGAGCGGGGAGCAGATCGCCCGACGCTTCACCAAAGCCAACAAGCGACAATCTTAACCTCTAGAATAGCAGACCGCCCACCACCGTTGTAGGCGGATGGGCGGTGCTACTGGCGGCCGATGTAGAGCCACCGCGTAGGTAGCGCTTAGCGGCCCTGCAGTATTCTCACGCTGCCCGATCCGGTGTCGATCAGCAGGGTTCCGCCGCCGTCGCCGATGGTGCCGTTTACGTGGTCGCGTTGCCAGCGGCGCATCGTGATCGGCATCTCCAGCTCGATTCCGCCGCTTCCGGTGTCGATCTCGACCCGCGCTCCGTACGACTTAGGTACCGTGAGAGTCACGCCACCGGAGCCGGTATCAATCTCGATGTGCTGTGGCTCGTTAGTGACAGACAATTCGACCGAGCCGCTACCGGTGTCCAGCCGGATGTCGCTGGCGTTGACCCGGCTCGCCCGGATGCGGCCTGATCCGGTGTCGATATTCAGGTCCGAGCTCGTGACATCCGATGCCGTGACTGAGCCGGATCCCGTATCAATTAGCAGGAAATCGCCCGATACGTTGCTGACCTCGACCGCGCCCGATCCGGTATCGAGATCGACATCGCCCTCGGCATCCCTCACGTCCACATGGCCGGAGCCGACGTCCACCACGAGCGATCCTCGAACTCCGCTGGCATTGACCGGGGCGCTGTGAGTGTCCATGCGAATCGTCCCATCGACATTAGTAACAGACGCGTCTCCCGCGCCGAGATACACGCTGATCTCTTGGCCCTGTGGAACGGAGATCGTGAGATCGGCGTAGGCCTCCAAACCGCTCCCACGGCCCGATATCCTGACGCGGTCTCCGCGGCTGCGCCATCCGCGGTCCCAATCGGAGTCACTGAAGGTCCCATCCTCACGCACCCGGATTTCCGTACTCGACCCGCGGCCCATCTCAGGGTACACGATGCGGTCGTCGGGATAGATGATGCGGAGCGTCTGGCGGTCGTCGATTTCGCCAGTCTCGATGACGAGCTGGTCGGCATCGGAACCGCCGCGAGTGATTTCCACTACGACCGCTGATCCCGATCCCGACCTGACCTCGATCTGGCCGGCGAGATTGTAGACCGCGACCTCCCGACCCGACAACTCGTAGCGTTGCGCTTGAGCGTCTGGTGCTGCGATCGCTATTAGCGCGAAGCCTAGCGAAATGCCCGACAATAGGGCCGAGCCACTGGCCGATCGCATCTTGTTGATCATTGACCTTCTCCTGGCGGCGTTAGACTATTTGCCTCGTTCTTCCATGTTAGATACGAGAACGTGGCAAGACGTTGAACCACAACCTCATATTGAGACTACGGAGTAGCCGGGACGCCTGTTTCGTCCGGTCTGGGCGGATCCAGTTCAGCGCTTGACCACGGAAGCCAGCCCCGTGATGTCCCAAGGATCGTTGAGCCAGTAGTCCGGTTCTGCGGATTGCAGCTCTGCTCGGGTGAACGGTCCCCAGAGGACGGCCGCAGTGAGGACGCCAGCGGCCCGGCCGGCGGCCACATCGTGGGGCGAATCTCCGATGAACACCACTCCTTGAGTCGGCACGCCAAGCAGCTCCAATGCTCGCAGTACTGGTTCAGGGTCCGGCTTGTGGTTGGACACGTCGTCGGCGGACACGCGTGTGGCAAACAAGTCGTCCAGGCCGCCGATGAAAAGGCCTCGTTCCAAACCCTTGCTGGTCTTACTGGTAACGATACCGAGATTCGCGCCGGCCAGCTTCAGGACAGAAACCGCCGCGCGGATACCGGGGAACGGACGCACCAACGAATCGTGGTGGAGGAAGTTGAACTCCCGGTAGGTTTCTACCATGGCTTCGATCTCGTCCTGATCCTGGGTGACTTCTCGAAGCTGCTCCCTGAGGGGCTTCCCGAGCCCTTGCAGCCAGAATCTGTCAGGTGGTGCCTCGTGGCGGTGTTGGATGAGGGTGTGTCGGTATGACTCCAGGATCAAGCGAATGGAGTCGATCAGAGTCCCATCGAGGTCGAACAGGTATGTGTGAATTGTGGGCATGCTAGGAGAATAACAGGGGCAGAAGGGGAACGCCCGATTCCCTGCAGTGCTCGCCGGGGGATCAACACTCTTGTAGATTGATCGCTCAGCTCGGATCCTTTCAGTCTGGGCTGCGTGAGATTGTCAACGCGTCGCCATGCTCTCCCGATTGCATGTTCCGTGTTGGTCCCCGCGCCTGTTGGAGAACTCGGGCCGGGATCTACGTTGTTCCTGGGCAGACAGATCTATGGACCCAGGAGAGACGGCGTCATAAAGCTCAATGTTTTGTGCGTGTTCAGTGAATCCATTCGGATTGGAGTTGCGATGAAACGACACCTTCTATCGTGCGTTCTCTGCGTTATGGCGTTCGGACTTCCGAAAGCAGTCGCGGGGCAGAGCGCGCAGTACGATATCCTAATTGTCGGAGGCCAGGTATTGGACGGCACCGGTAATCCCTGGTTCTATGCCGACGTAGGGATTCGAGGTGACAGGATAGCGGCTGTCGGTCAACTAGATGGAGCTACGGCCGACCGTACAATCGAAGCACGGGGAAAGACCGTGGTTCCGGGTTTCATCGACATTCACTACATGCTGCCGGCCCCATCTACGGCCCACGTGGCCTCAGGAGCTCGGACGCACGTAGGCGTGCGGCCCCGAATCTGGTGGCTCAAGGCATCACAACGCTGGTGGGGAATCAGGACGGTCGTTCGGTTCCCTCTATTGCCGAGCAAAGGCAATCGTTGCAGCAACTGCATTTCGGTCCCAACGCGATCCTGCTAGTGGGCCATGGGACGGTTCGTCGGGCGGTGATGGGTAATGACTACCGAAGGCCCGCGACAGCAGAAGAGGTACAACAGATGCGGGCTCTTGTCCGACGGGGCATGAACGAAGGGGCTTATGGCCTATCCGCAGGGTTGGAGTACGTACCGGGCCGAGCGAGGGAGCCGACCCTATGTGGTACTGGCCTAGTGAATTCCAGGGCAGGCCGCCCTCGCTGCTGGACGCTGTACGGGAGACGATAGAGATCGGGGAGCGCACTGGAGCAACGGTAGTCGCGAGTCACATCAAGGCGAAAGGGGCGAATTACTGGGGCACGTCACGCGCCGCGATTCGCCTCATCTCTGAAGCGCGGCAACGGGGCGTTGCAATATATGCAGACCAATACCCGTACAATACCACGGGCAGTGACGGTGGCACAGTGCTCATACCGGATTGGGTGTTTGACCGCAACGGGCAGGAAATGCAGCGCGGTCCGGGGCGAGAGAATCGTGACTACGCTGCGGCGCTGAGGAGTGTGCTGGACGACGACTCACTGTCCGTCCTGCTAGAGGATGACATAGAGCACGAGATCGCAAGACGAGGTGGGGCAACGCAGGTGCTCGTGATGGATTATCCCGATTCCGGATACGTGGGTAAGAGCATTGGTGAAATAGCCGGGGAGCGCGGTCTCTCGCCGGTAGCGGTTGCGATTGCCTTACAGTTGGAAGGGTTCTCAAACCGGCGCGGAGGTGCACGCGTCCGTGGTTTTTCCCTGTCTGAGGTCGACATCGAGCCATACGCAGAGCAACCGTGGACCGCCACCGCCACCGACGGTTGGATAACGCTGCCGGAGGACGGTCCGACCCACACCCGTGTGTACGGTACGTACCCACGGAAGATCAAACGGTATGCCATGGAACGCCGGCTAGTGTCGGTGGGTGCGGCGGTGCGGTCTGCTACATCACTGCCGGCCCAGATAATGGGACTCGAAGATAGGGGAATGATAAAGGAGGGTCACGTAGCTGATGTGGTCGTTCTCGATCTCAACACGCTCGAGGACAACTCGACCTTCTTCGAACCGCACCAGTACCCCTCAGGGGTTGATTACGTGATGGTCAATGGCACTCTGGTAGTTGACAACGGAGAATTGACCTGGGCACTCCCAGGTGCTGTAATAACGCCGGATGCCAGACAGTCTACGGATGCGACTGGAGGTTCAAGATGAAGGGAACGCAACGCTGGATGCAGCTTGCTGGGGTCG
>JARRLJ010000147.1:0-5178 GCA_037387025.1 Gemmatimonadales bacterium | reverse complement strand
TGCAATGGCCGCTCTGGTGTACGTGCTCGATCAGCTGGCGTGTGATCCGCCCGCGTCGCAAGTGGCCCCCAACTTTGCCTCATTTCCCGTCTTGAACACGCACGACGAGCCTGTGGGGGAGATGTTTGCGACCGGGGGGCTCACGTTTGTTTGATGTTCGATGCGTTGTCATGGTTATGTAGTGGCGCCGCGCCGGTCGAAAATACGAAGCCGGCGAGTGCGTGCCCGGCGAATCGCGTGAGAAAACATGAGATTGACTGGCGATTAGCGGAGAATCGATGAGGGCGAAAAACATTGACCTCGCGTCGACCCGTCTCACAACGGGATTGGCAGGCGGCCGTGGCGCTCGTTGATACGGCAAGACTCCACGTCGTGGGAGGTGTCGGTGGGTCGGGCTGCACGTCGTTCCGGAGAGAGAAGTACGTCGCCAAGGGCGGGCCGGATGGCGGTGACGGTGGTGATGGGGGGAGTGTGTTCGTGAAAGTCGATCCGCAACTCTCAACCCTGCTCGACTATCGATACCGGATGCATTGGAAGGCGGAGCGGGGCAGGCACGGGGAAGGTTCGAACCGGAAGGGCAAGTCGGGGGACGACAGGTTTCTGCCGGTACCGCCGGGCACCGAGGTCCGAGATGCGGATACCGGTCGGCTGCTGGGTGAGCTGCTGGAGCCGGCTCAACAGCTGTGTGTGGCAAAGGGCGGTAGGGGTGGTCGTGGTAACGCCGCTTTCGCGACGCCTACGCACCGTGCTCCGCGGGAATGGGAGCCGGGGGAGGAGGGCGAGGACCGCCACATCGAGCTGATACTGAAGCTCATCGCAGACGTTGGACTGTTGGGTGAGCCCAACGCAGGAAAGAGCACGCTGTTGTCGGTGCTGTCAGCGGCGCGACCCAAGATTGCCGACTACCCTTTCACTACGTTGGAGCCAAACCTGGGCGTCGTCGGCCTGTCGGGAGCCCGTTCGTTCGTATTGGCTGACGTGCCGGGCATTATTGCCGGAGCCCACTCCGGCAAAGGGCTCGGCGACAAGTTCCTGCAGCATGTGGAGCGCACTCGGGTACTCGTGTATCTGGTTCCACTCGATTCCGAAGATCCGCAGGCCAGCTTCGAGATGATTCGTAAGGAGGCACAGGCGTACGGTGGAGAGCTGGCTGCAAAGCCGTTCATCGTGGCTCTCACGAAGAGCGACGTAATGGCGAGCGGTGAAGATGCGCCCCGAATCGAAACACCTGGGGCTGAGTAAGTCGTCGTCATATCTGCTGCCGCGAACAGGGGACTGGACGAACTAGCCGAAAGCGTTTGGAAGCTCCTTGCCCGGACCACGGAGGCGCCGCAGGACCGAGCGGTACCTCTGCCTTGAACTCATCAGACATCGCGTATGTGACGCTCGCGCTGGTTCCCGGAATCGGCCGTGCGCGGCTCGATATGCTGTTTGCAGAGTTCGGCTCGGCCGACAACGCCTTGGGGAAATCACATCGGGAACTGTGCGCAGTCCCCTCCATCTCGCGGGCCGCCGCCACAGCCATCACGGCGGCATCGGCTGCAACCGGCACCCGTGTAGTGCGGGAAGCCGAGCGGTTGGGAGGTGCGGTGCTGCTACCCCACGACGATGGGTTCCCGCCCGCCTTGCGGCAGATTCCGGACGCGCCCACGTTGCTGTTCGCTCTCGGACGCATAGAGCTGTTGCATCGTGACGCTGTGGCGATCGTGGGGAGTCGGTCTCATACCCGGTACGGGGCGGGTGCCTGCCGCTTGTTCGCCGGTGGTCTGAGCAAGGCGGGCCTCGTAGTGACGAGTGGCATGGCTCGCGGGCTCGATCGGATCGCCCACGAGTCAGCCTTGGATTCAGGAGGGGGTACCGTCGGTGTTCTCGGAAACGGGCTCGGAGTGGTGTACCCAGCCGCCAACAAAGCCCTCTACCAGCGGGTGGCGACCGATGGTTGTCTGCTCACCGAATTCCCGCCAGGCGAACGACCCAACGTGGGCAGCTTCCCGCGCCGCAACCGGCTGATCAGTGGTCTCGCTCACGTTACGTTGGTTGTCGAAGCGCGGGAGCGCTCCGGCGCGCTCATAACTGCTGACTGCGCCCTCGCGCAGGGCGGTGAGGTGCTGGCTGTTCCGGGACCGATAACCAGCCCCATGTCGACCGGATGCAACCGCCTGATCCAGCACGGTGCTAAACCGGCTCTCGGTCTGCGCGACGTCCTCGAGGAGTACGGCATGAAGCTCGATCGGGCGCCCGCCGTTTCGATCCCCAACGACCTGACGGAATCCGAACGGCGCGTTCTCGATATACTCGATACCGGAGTGGAGCTGGTGGACGATATCGCGGAACGCTTCCAGCAACCGGCAGCAGAGACATTGGCAGTTCTGACATCACTCGAAATCCGCGGGCTCGTGAACCAAGAGCCCGGGAAGAACTTCAGAATGGCGAATGGCAGAAGCACGAATGACGAATGACGAATATCGAATGACGAATATCGAATGATTGAGTATCGAAGCCGAATCACTCACGATCGCACTTCGTTCGCCGTTCGCCGTTCGCCGTTCGCCGTTCGTGATTCTGTTATTCGTCATTCTAACGTTCTATCTGCTCCGCGCTTGTAGCTGACGGACAATCCTCCTCCACCGGTCACGAATTCGGTCTCCATACTTGGTGTAGCAAGCAACTCCTCTACAAAACGACCGGTGCCGCCTCGCGCGCGGCGTCCGCCTCTTTCCGACACGTTGTGAGCCGTAAAGCAGCCGCCCACTTCGAGCTTCGGCAGGACATCGCGAAAGTACTGCGTGTACCAATCTTTGTCGGCGTCGAGGAACACGAAGTCGAACGGCCCTTCCAGCGCTGGAACCAGCTCATGTGCGTCTGCCAGTCGTGCATCGATGTATTGGCTGAGACCTACCTCCTCGAAGTTGGCCAAAGCCTCCCGGTAGCGTCCTTCGTCGATCTCGATCGTGATCAATTTGCCTCCTGTCTTGCTCAAGGCCCATGCGATCCAGATCGCCGAGTGTCCCGTCGACGTGCCTATCTCGAGAGCCTTGGTGTAGCCGTTTTCGACGATGACGTCGTACAACGCTTGGCCATCAGACATTGGAACGTTCATGTCGCGCCAAGATCTCCGATGCTCGTCGAGGAATTGCCGCACGCGGTCGTCTACGTCCTGTTGCGCGGTGCACGGCTGCGTCGAAGTGCCTGCTGCCAGAACTGTCATGGCGGCGCAGAATACGAGCAATTTCATGATCCTAACCCTCCTCTCTTTGTCCATTACCGAATGCCTGGCGGCGCTTTGCCCTGGCGAAACTGATGTAGAACGGCAGGCCGACCACGACCGTAACCAGCGCGATGGACGATTCAACCGGGCGTTCGAAATAGGCGAGCACGAGAATCGCTACGCTGACGGCGGAGAAGACCAAGGCGGCAGCTTTATACAGCATCCATTTGTCAGTTCCTTCAAAGCCTTCGCGCAGCTTGAACACACCGAGCACGGCCAGTATCGGGAAGATCCCAAGACAGAATCCCATGTAAGTGAGGATCTGATCGAAGGTGCCCGACAGAACCATGATGCCTGCAATGAGGCATTGAAGTACGATTGCTTTGGAAGGAACCCGATAAACCGGATGTACTTCCCCAACGATCTTGAAGAAGTACCCGTCCGTTGCCATTGCGTAATACACGCGTGGGCCGATGATGATGAGAGCGCTGATTGCAGAGAGCAGCGCAAACGCGATCACGAGTGAAATGAGTCGTTCCGCCACCGTTCCGAACAGATTCGATGCTGCCATACTTCCCACGGCTATCACGCCCTGCATCTCACCGGCTGGCACGGCGTACACAAAGAGCGCGTTCAGGCTCAGGTACAGCACCATGACGATACCGGTTCCAAGGATGAGTGACAGCGGCAGGTTGCGGCGTGGTTGGCGAATTTCTGAGCCGATGTAACCGGACGCGTTCCAGCCGCTGTAGGCAAACATGATCCACATCAATGCGAGCCCGATATCGCGCCAGCTCGCTGCCGATGCCACCGGTGTTGTACGCGTATTGAAGTTGCTTACGTCGCCATTGCCGAGGGCAAATCCCCCAATCACAAAGAGGACTACCAGCAACACTTTGCCGACAGTCAAGTAGTTCTGGACCCTGGAGCCCAGTGCCATGCCCCGGAGATGAATGGATGCGAGCGCCGCGATTACTGCTACGGCAATCAACTTTTTCCAGATGATGGTGTTGTCGGCGAGGCCGAGAGAGGGAAACGCATTAGCTAGATACTCGCTGAAGCCCAAGGAAGATGCTGCCAGTGGGGCGGAGAACCCGACGAAGAATGAGATCCAGCCGGTAAGGAAACCGAGCAGCGGGTGAAACTGCTCCGATAGATAGGCGTACTCACCACCGGCTCGGGGCATCGCCGCGCCCAGTGCTCCGTAGCACAGTGCGCCACACAGGGCCAGCATCCCCCCACCGAGCCAGAGAGCGATCATCAGCATCGGACTGCCCAACTGTAGCAGAAGCAGTCCGGAAGTGGTGAAGATGCCGGCTCCGATCATGTCGGCCACCACGATGTTGGTGGCCGGAAAGAGCCTCAGCTGTCGCTGCAGCGCGGCACCAGAATCATCCATGCGCTCGGCCTCGTTGCTCCGTTCGGTGGCACACGTTCGTCGGTGCTTTCCTAACTAATACGCCCACCGCGCCGATCCGTTGTGGCTGGATCTGAATTCTTACAAGAACCTTACGTGAAGAAGGACCAAGGAACTTGCACTCCAAACTCGACGCTCTACACTCGTCTCCCGTCTCCCGTCTCCCGTCTCCCGTCTGCACTCTGCATCTTTAACAAATGCGCCACATCTACGTCCACGTTCCGTTTTGTCGTCGCCGCTGTAGCTACTGTGATTTCTCCATCGCCGTGCGAAGAGAGGTTCCTTCACGGCGCTACGTGGCGGCTGTGCTGCAAGAGCATCGTTTGAGAGCGGACGGTGGAGAGTGGGACGACGAACCGGTGGAGACGTTGTACTTGGGTGGCGGGACTCCGTCGTTGTTGTCTCCCGATTGCATGTCGGAGTTGATTCACGGCTTGAGTCCAGATACACCTGATGAAGTCACGATTGAGGCAAACCCGGACGACGTGACCGAGGCCGCCGCGCAGAGCTGGCTCGCTGCGGGGGTCAACCGCGTTTCCCTCGGCGTGCAGTC
>JARRLJ010000146.1:0-5594 GCA_037387025.1 Gemmatimonadales bacterium | reverse complement strand
TTGCGCAACGTTGTGGGGTAGGACCCAGAAGGTGACCGGGAGCGTATCGCCTGTAATGCCGGAAGTACTGGACCACCTTCGCTTCTTCGAGGATGTCGCAGGCCCGTACCCTTTTAGGGCTGACAAGTATGGAGTTGTACAGACACCACATCTTGGAATGGAGCACCAAACGATCATCGCCTACGGGGCGGGTTTCGACAATGGGGCCATGACCGGTGGAGTGGATTGGGGGTTCGATGCGCTGCACCACCACGAGCTGTCGCACGAGTGGTGGGGCAACATGGTAACAAACACAGACTGGAGCCAGATGTGGTTACACGAAGGATTTGGTTCGTACATGCAGCCGCTTTATCTGGAACGCATCCGGGGCCCCTCTGTCGCCCGTGCCTACTTGGCTGGCATTAGAGGGTCAACCACACACTTCGCTTCTTGATCGGAGAAGACGCGTTCCTGACTCTGCTTCGGCGGTGGGCCTACCCTGACCCTGCTATGGAGGGAATCAGGGACGGTCGCCAAGTGCGTTTCGCGACAACGGATGATTTCCTGCACACGGCAGAAGAGGTCTCGGCAAGCAATCTAGATTGGTTCTTCGAAGTCTACCTGAGACAACCAGACCTGCCGCGGCTTTCATCGAGCAGGAGCGGAGACTCCTTGGAACTGGCATGGGAAGTACCGGGAGACCTGGCTTTCCCGATGCCCATCGAAGTCCTGGTCGGAAGCGATACGCACCGGGTCGAAATGCCTGGGGGTCGCGGTGTACTCTTTGTTCCCCCAGGAGCCAGCGTCGAAATCGATCCGCTGAACTGGGTCCTCAAGGAGGATCGAGACTAGCGCTGGTTCTGCTGTCATCACATCCTCTTGTAGGCCGGACCGGATCCGCCCTCTCGCGTAGTCCAGCGTGGGCCCAGAACGTCGGTCGCCTTGCAATCGACGCAATTCGGAGCGTTGACTCTCAGCTCACCGTCTGCGCGTTCGTAGACAGCCGCCGGACACATTCGACTGTAGAACTCCGCAACGTCTTCGTTCACCCCGTCGCCCACTATAAGGTGGGTCGGAATCGTATCCCGCGTAGCGTTACCTGATTTGAACACAGCGTCCATCTTGCTGAACGTCAGCGTCCCGTCCGCCACGAACTGCTCGGGTCGAGCAATGTTGCGCGCGGCTTTTGCGTCGTGGTCCACTTGGATCCGTCGTCCAGGGAATCGCCCTCCCGTGATAGCCATGAGACCCGCCTTTGCGGCACCCCGATAGAAGCCTTTGGTGAAGGCCAGTCTCATGTTGCGGGTTCGGTAGAGGTCGCTGCCCACGTATGAGCTCGCTACTAGTTGGTCGTATGCAGATAGCTGGCTTGAAGAAACGTCACCTTTCTTCAGCGCTCGGAAGATGGCTGACGCCGCCAGTATGCCCGACTGCACGGCATAGTGAATTCCTTTTAGTGATGGTACATCGACAAGGCCGGCAGCGTCTCCCAACAACACCAAGCCGTCCCCGTGGCACCTTTGAGGAATCGAGTAGTAGCCGCCTTCGGGAATCGTCTTGGCACCCCACTCTACCATCTCACCACCCTCCAGGTAGGGTCGAAACAGCGGATGGAGCTTCATGCGCTGGAGCAGTTCGTGGACGTCCAACGCAGCATTGTGATAATCCAGGCCGACCACCAACCCAATAGACACCACGTTCGGCTCCAACGGGTACATGAAGCTGCCACCAAACACGTCATTGGGCAGCGGCCAGCCCATGGTATGGACTATCCGCTCCAGGGGCTTCCTGGTTTCCCAAAGCTCCTTTACACCAAGCGCATAGACTTGCGGATTCTCAGATCCGACGTCTTGCCAGTCTTGATACGCCTGTGCCAGCAATCCACGAGACCCCTCAGCCAGGGCCGTAATCTTCGCCACTACGTCAGTGGCCGGCATATAGTTCGATCCCGGATTACCGTCCCTATCTAGTCCTGACGCGGCTGTCCGCACCCCGATCACCTGGTTGCCCCTCACGCGCAATCCACTGGCCGGGAAACCGGCAAATATGTCGACCCCTGCTTCTTCTGCTCTTTCTCCTAGCCATCTCACTATCTCGCAGATCGATGCAACATAGTTCCCGTGATTCCGCATGGTGGGTGGAGTCGGGAGTCTCCTAGCGCCGCTAGGAGAAAGCAGATACACAGATTCCTTCGCAACCCTGGTTCGGAATGGAAAGTCATCATCACGGAGGTCGGGAAAGAGGTCGCGGAAGGGTCGTGGATTCACGACCGCGCCGGACAGGGAATGCTCGCCAAGAGCACCGGCTTTCTCGAGCACACCGATGCTCACTTCGCCGATGCCGCCATCCTTATTATTGTCTTCCTTTACGAGACGCGCGAGTTCGATTGCCCCAGCCAGGCCGGCGGGACCAGCGCCAACAAAGAGCACATCCACTTCCATGGGCTCGTCATCGAGAGGTCCGTTCAGGATCAATTGGTCCCGGGGAAGGGGGACTTGATAGTCCGCTGGGATAAACGATTTCCCCTCTTTCACTCTAGCCCTCTCGGATCTTCTTGATTTCCTCGGTGAGTTTTGGAACGATCTCGAACAGGTCGCCCACAACGCCATAATCTGCGACTTTGAATATCGGGGCGTCGGGATCCCTGTTGATCGCGACGATGATCTTTGCCGTTCGCATACCAGCCAGGTGCTGAATCGCGCCCGAGATGCCCACAGCCACATAGAGGTTTGGACTCACCGTCTTTCCCGTCTGGCCCACCTGTTCAGAGTGCGGACGCCAACCAGCATCTACCACTGCGCGCGATGCCCCCACGGCTGCACCAAGAGCTTCAGCCAGGTCATCGATCAAGCGAAAGTTCTCCGCCTCCTTCAGACCGCGGCCGCCACTCACGACAACTGAAGCCTCAGCAACGTCGAGTGCAGCATGTTCCGGTTCCTTCACTTTAACGGTCCTTGCCCATCTGCCCTTACCACCATCAGCTTCCGCTACTTCCTCCAGACTGGCTGTTCGAGAGGCAGAGACAGGATCAAACGCGTTGGCTCGAACGGAAATGACGCTGGGCTCCGTTGCGATCTTCAACTTATAGACAGCTTTGCCGGCGTAGACGGGTCGTGTGACGACCACTCCATCTCGACCGGAAATGCTCGTCACGTCGCTAGCCAGCGTGCAACCTAGCCTTGCAGCGATCCGGGGCCCCAAATCCTTGCCTAGAGCCGTCGCACCCAACACGATGGTCGAGTACGCGCCCGTGGTTGCTTGTTCCGCCACCACGTGAGTAAACCGGTCCGCTTGATACAGCTCCAAGTCGTCAGCGAGGCACGCCAACACCTTGTCCGCTCCGGCCCCTCCAAGGCCCTCGGTATTCACTCCCTTGGGACCGATCACGAGGCCATGCACTTCACCTCCGATATGGTCCGCTAGTGATCTTGCTGCAGCCAGTACTTCATGAGATACCCTCTTGACGGTCCCATTGCGCTGCTCGAGAACTGCCATGACGTTAGGCATCAGAGCACCTTCGCTTCATTCTGAAGAGCATCGACCAGAGCAGGCACTGCCTCCGGACCCTCGCCCACTATACGTCCCGCTTTCCGCTCCGACGGCAACGATAGCTCGAGAACCTCGAGCCCACCCTTGCTCAAGTCCACGTCTTTGACGTCCAGCGGCTTCTTCTTCGCGAGCATTATCCCCCGCAACGCCGGGTAGCGAGGCTCATTTAGACCCTTCTCTGCCGTGACAACTGCCGGTAGGGAAAACTCGACGACCTCCACCGCCCCCTCGATCTCACGTTCGACCGTGGCACTTTGATCGGTTACCTCGAGACGGGTAATGGCGCTGACCGATGGGATGCCCAGTAACTCTGCCACCATCGTGCCGACCGCCTGGTCGTAGTTGTCGATCGCTAGTTTTCCAAAGAAGACGATATCGTATGCGCCCTGCTCCAACTCGGCCGCCAGCGCCCGAGCTGTGGGCAACGGGTCCAGCGGGATACTGTCACACTTGAGCAGCACACCGCGATCCGCTCCCATTGCCAACGCGGATCTGATCGTCTCCTGAGAAGACTCCGGACCCAAACTAATAGCCACGACATCCCCGTTGGTGTGCTCTTTGAGTTTGAGCGCTTCCTCAACAGCGTATTCGTCAAAAGGATTGAGCACGAACTTAACACCGGACTCGTCGATCGATTTGCCGTCGGTGCCAATCTTGATCCGAGTTTCCGAATCAGGAACTCGCTTGATGCAGACCGCGATCTTCACCATAACCTCGTAGTCAAAACATGTGTTGCGGATGGGCGGGTAGGTCCTAAGGCCCAAGGAAAGTACTTTGAGCGCTCGGAGGCCGCAACGGCATCGTCCGCAGCCGCTCTGTGTCGTAGGACGGCCCTTTACCTGAACCGATCCACCACGTCCTTCAAGGGAAGCGTATTCAACACGGCCTCAGACTCAAGCCATGCGCGTCGCGCTTGCTGTACTCCGTATTTCATGAGATCTAGATCCGAGATTCGATGCGCATCTGTACTGATTACGATATCACATCCACGATCACGGGCCTGCATCAGCTGAACGTCGTTAAGATCGAGTCTGTCGGGATGGGCATTCAGCTCAACGGCAACCTGATTCTCCGCAGCGCACTCTAGCACGGCATCTAGGTCAAAAGACATGGCATCTCTTCGATTTATCTGACGCCCAGTCGGGTGAGCCAAGATGTCTACATCCGAATGCTGAATCGCTCTCAGAATCCGTTCCGTCTGCTTAGCCGCAGGAAGGTCAAAACGGGAATGCACTGAAATGAGCACAACGTCCAGCTCAGCGAGCATCTCATCTTCTAGATCGAGCCCACCATCAGCCAAGATATCCACTTCCATGCCGCGGAGAATCTGGATTTCATCATGTCTCGAGGCGACCTCTCCAATCTCCTCCCACTGCTCCCGGAGCCTCGTCGCGTCCAGGCCCCCGGTCATGGCCAGTGCCTTGCTGTGATCAGTAATCGCGAAATACTCGTATCCACGGGCAGCACACGCCGCCAGCATCGATTCAATGCTCTCCTTACCATCCGACCAAGTCGAATGCATCTGCAAATCTCCGCGGATATCCTCAAGAGTGATCAACTGCGGCAGGCTTTGCCGATCTGCCGCATCGAATTCTCCACGGTTCTCACGCAGTTCGGGAGGAATCCAGGGCAAATCGAGCGCGGCATAGACTTCTGTCTCGTCCGCACCTGCCACGTATTGCCCCGCCCATGGATCGCCCTCATCCTTGTCTGTGTCGCGAAAGACCCCGTACTCTGATACTCGTAGGCCTTTCCTCTGCCCCCGCTTGCGCAGCTTCACGTTGTGCTCCTTGGATCCGGTGAAGTAGGCAAGTGCTGCCCCATGACTCTTGGGAAGCACAATCCTGAGGTCAACCTGTAGCCCTGACCTGAGCACTACCGAGCTTTTCGTGTCCCCGGTGCCCAGAATCTTCTGCACATCGGCGTACCTAATGAACCGTTCCATGACTGGCAGTGGATCAGTCGCAACGACTAGAATGTCTATATCACCCACCGTCTCCCTGCGGCGCCTATAGCTGCCGGCAACATCCAACCGCTCTATGTTCTCGTCTTCCCGGAGGTACTCA
>JARRLJ010000145.1:0-5204 GCA_037387025.1 Gemmatimonadales bacterium | reverse complement strand
CGATTCGGGGCATGGAATTCCGCAGACATGGCGTTTGTTGGGGTCTGCTCCTGATCAACAGTCATCGCGGTAGGATGTCAAGCTTCGCTTTTTCGAATCCGGCTGTTCACAGCACTGCGCGGTTGAGCGCTTTTCCAGCTAAGTCAGCCCACACCCATGGGATAGAAGCTCACATCGGCCATATCTAAAGTGGAAACGGATCAAAGTCAGTTGACTTTAATCCGAAGTCAATTTACATGAGCTGTGTGGAAAGTGGAAATAGTCCGAAGTCAGTTGACTTCAAACCAAAGTCAATTTCCGATAGCCGTTCGGCAAGTGGAAACGGATCAAAGTCAGTTGACTTTGGACTGATGTCAGTTTCCATAAGCTGTGCGGAAAGTGGAAATGATCTGAAGTCAGTTGACTTCAAGCCAAAGTCACTTTCCGCAAGCCGTATGGAAAGTGGAAATGATCCGAAGTCAGTTGACTTCAGACCAAAGTCAATTTGCATAAGCCATGCGGAAAGTGGAAATGACCTGAAGTCAGTTGACTTCGGACCAAAATCAGTTACCGCAAGCCCTGTGGAAATTGGAAATGGACCAAAGCAAGCTGACTTCGGTCCAAAGCCAATTGGGATACAGCCTGCGATAATTTGAATTGGTATGAAGTCAATTGACTCCAGACCGAAGTCAGTTAGAGCGCGGCCGTATGAAATGCACGTTGGCTCGAGGCCAAACTGGGTATGATCCGAAGTCGCTCGAGGAACGGGAGTTTTAATGGGCTATGAGGCTTGGCGGACCTCCGGGCGCCCGCTGCACATGGATTCACCCCGCTGTCACGCACGGTTGGAGCGGCTGATCGAACTGGTGAAGCGAGCTTCGGCATGAGATCGCGGGGTTTGCGGTCACCCTCTCGCAGTTAGATTGCCTGCGCATGATGCGCTTCCCTCCAATAATCCCGACAACCGTGATAATCCGGCCGTGATCCGACGCGCTCTCCGCTGGGCTCGCGATCTGCACCACGGATTCCGCCAGACCGAGCAAGTCTACATGGTCGTGGTGGCGGTCGTCATCGGGTTGCTGGGTGGGCTATCCGCTGTCGGGCTGCGGTCTCTAATCGGGGTGGTAAACGATGTAGCGTGGCATCGAACGCGGTACACGCTCGATTACCTGGCAGCCTTGCCGTGGTGGTGGAAGCTGATCGCGCCCACGGTCGGTGGTCTCATCGTTGGTTGGATCACCTACTATTTCGCCAGCGAGGCGAGGGGCCACGGGGTGCCGGAAGTGATGGAAGCGGTGGCGCTCCGTGGTGGCCGCATCCGACCCCGAGTCGTGTTTGCCAAGCTCATCGCATCCGGCATTTGCATCGGCAGCGGAGGCTCCACCGGTCGTGAGGGTCCCGTGGTTCAGATCGGGGCCGCACTCGGATCAACGTTCGGACAGTGGCTCCGTATCGACCCACGACGGCTCCGGACTCTCGTCGGTTGTGGTGCGGCGGCGGGCATCGCGGGCACCTTCAATGCGCCCGTGGCCGGGGCGCTCTTTGCGGTTGAGATCATCCTGGGCGATTTCGGCGTTACCCAATTCTCGCCGATAGTGATTTCATCCGTTGCCGCGACAGTCGTGAGCCAGCGATTCCTCGGCGACTTTCCAGCATTTGAGGTTCCTCCCTACAGCCTGGTGCATGCCTCCGAGTTCCTCGCATACGCGGTGCTGGGTGTGTTGGCAGCCTTTGTCGGGGTGGCATTCATCCGGATTCTCTACCGGGTGGAGAGCATGTTCGAAGATCTGCGTATCGCAGGCCCGGCCAAGGCGGTATTGGGTGGGCTATTGATCGGTGTCATGGGCATATGGGTTCCACATGTGTTCGGCGTGGGTTACGAGGCCATCAACGAGGCACTGCACGGCAACCTGGCTTGGGAGTTCATGCTGCTGCTGGTGGTCCTGAAGATCTTCGCCGTCTCCATCACCCTGGGGTCGGGTGGATCGGGTGGCATCTTCGCGCCATCGCTGTTCATCGGTGCCATGCTGGGTGGGGCGGTCGGGACGGTCGTGCATTCGATCTGGCCGACCAGCGCCGCCGGTGCCGGAGCGTATGCGCTGGTGGGCATGGGTGCTGTCGTTGGAGCGGCAACGCACGCACCGATCACGGCGATCCTGATCATCTTCGAGCTGACCGGCGACTACCAGATCATCATGCCGCTGATGATCAGCTGCATCATTGCCACCTTGTTGTCCACCCGGATCCAGCGTGCCTCGATCTACACGCTCAAGCTCCTACGGCGCGGCATCGACGTGTACCGCGGCCGAGCCGTCAATGTGCTACAACATTTGGTTGCACGTGATGTGATGCGTGGAGACGTGGTCACTCTACCTCCAGAAGAGGGGCTGGTATCGCTAGTCTCCAAGTTCATCGGCCACCCTGGTAGCACCTTGTTCGTCACTCAGGACGGCGATCAGTTGCTGGGGATTGTGACGGCCGAGCAGGTCCGGCCGGTCATGCAGGATCCCGCAGCGTTCGAGAGTCTGGTGATCGCGGCGGACGTCATGGTGGAAGCCGAATATCCCAGTGTCACACCGGAGACCCGACTCGATCAGGTGATGCGCCTGCTCGGCCAGTACCGAGGCGAGATCCCCGTGCTCGACAATGGCAAGCTGGCGGGAGTGATCTGGCCCGAAGATGTGATCCAGCGTTACAACACTGAAGTGCTCAAACGCGACATGGCAGGAAGCGTGGTCGGTGCCCTCTCTTCAGACGACGGTGCTGAGGGGTTGCGGGCGGCTCCGGACGCCATGGTATCAGAGGTGCATGTTCCGCTCGCATTCGTTGGGAAGACTATCGGCGAGCTGGACATACGGCGGCAGTTTGGCGTCTCCATAGTCATGATCAGACACACAGGCGCGACCGGTGAAACACAGCTCACCTCGTCACCGGCAGCCGACTATGCTTTTCGCGGAGGAGACGTGATGCTGGTCATGGGTCCCGAGGAAGCGCTGCGCAACGTTCGACGTGGGGTTCCGGCGACTGCATGACCTTCCCCCTCTCCGAGTTCCTTATAAGGGCGGTCGGCGCCTGGGTGATCACGAATGGAACGTGTAGGTGTACTTGACCAGGATCGTCCGGTTGTTGGAGAAGGGCAGCGTGGGTGTGAGACGATCCCGGTCGGTGTTCATGCCCTCGTTGTAGACGACCCAGAGATCGTTGCCTTCGCGGAAGTTGTAGCGAAATCGAACGTTGGCCGATACGGTGTTGTTGGCGCTGTTGAATTGGATGAACGCGTTGGTAGATACCTCAGTGTTGAGCGCTGTGCCGATGCGGAGGCGGGCTAGATGCGCGTCAAAGCTCTGATCCCGATCAGGAAACCGGATCCGGTTGAAGCGATAGGAGCCCGACAGTTCCAGGTGAGGCGAGACGTACCATATAGGTGCAGCCCCGACTGTCATCTGCCACCCGTCGTAGAACGTGCCCGCCTCAACGCGCGGGCGCAGCTGAAACAGGCGCGTGTGCGAAACGTGGTACGAACCGCCGACTAGAAAGAACGTGTAGCTCCCGGCAGGTACCACCGCATCCTCAGACAGTGCGAAAGGAACGAGCAAGTCTTCGTACAGAACCTTGGTCTCCAGGCTACCACCCGCGCCCGATTTGGCGGCGAACTCCCATTCGGGTCCCACCTCGGCCGACTCGATAGACCGATCACCGTTGCGCACGAAGGCGAACCCGGTCAGTCCCAGGGTGTGCCAGATCAGCGACGACGTTGCACTAGGTATCCAAGTGTAGGAGATCGCGTCGTCCAGCAGCGTGAAATCGTTGCGCTGGGTGAAGCCGATGCCGGGATCGTAATCAGGCCCGGCCCACGCGACGGCGGCTCGGTAGCCCCAGCCGCTACGTCGCCGTCGCTCGATCTCCGCGGTGAATCGCCCGCTATTGACGACGCCGAGGTCGCCGGCGTCGATGCGTTCGTGGTCGAAAGTCTGCGCCCATTGAAACGTCAGATAGTCGTCCCCTGCGACCCGAACAACGCCGTCGAGCCCGTAGGCCAGGTTGTAGCTGCCATCAGTGCCGACGCGGCTGGTGACCATAGCGCCGGCATATGAATAAGCGTTGAAGATCTGACGCCGCAGGCGCAGCACACCGAAGTTCTCCGAAGGTAGTGTCTCGCTGTTCGCGGTCTGCATGTCGAGTACGCCGACGTCCAAGCCACCCCAGCGGCCTACGAGTCGTGCCCCGCCGAGTATGCGAACCGGCTGCCCGTCTTGGGTAAGGCCGATGCGACGGCTGTGGAACAGGCGGCTCAAACCGCCGGTCCTGAATTCAAAGACACCTGCCCGCTCTTGGAAGAACTGCCGCTTTTCGGGATAGAAAAGGGAAAAACGCGTCAGGTTGACCTGCTGATCATCCGCTTCGACTTGAGCGAAGTCGGTGTTGACCGTCAGATCCAGAGTCAGGTTGTGGGTGATTCCGTATTTTAGGTCGACGCCGGCCTCGGCTTTGAAGTCGTCATCACGAGGATAGCCTGTTCCGGCGCCGTTCAACCGGAAGGATTGCTCGACGCCACTCAGGCCGTACGGCGTCACGTACACCGGCTTCGTCGGGCGAATACCTTGCAGAACAATCTTCTGTGCGAGCGAGGGCTTGAGAAACGCCCAGTTGGCGATAGACGGGACGGGCGGGAAGACCAAACGCTCTGTCTTGCGCGCCACCTTACGCTGGAGCGTGATTCCCATTACCACCCGCCCGTCTTCGTCTTGAAAGCGAAGACTGGAGAAAGGCACCCGCATCTCAGCGAACCAGCCCTCTCCGTTAACCACCGTCTCTACATCCCAATAAGTATTGAAATCCCCGTTGATCCATGCGCCCGACGCGATACCGCCGCCACTGGCATCGTTGGAGATGGCTGCATCCTTGCGGATACCTCCCGGCGTCGTTGTGAAGACAACTCCCGTCTCATTGTCGTTGAAGGTGTCGAGCAGGATCTCGAAGTGGTCGTCCCCGCTGAGTCGGTCGCGGTAGAGCGTGTTAGAGCGAATCCCGGTGCTATCCCGATCGTAGCCCCGGAGCGCGAAGTAGATGTAGTCGTCGTCGTAGGCCACGAGGAATTCGGTGCGCTCTGTCGCTGGCGCGCCGTTGTCCGGCTCGTACTGCGTGGGTATCCATGGCTTCACGGCCTCCCAGGCAGGTTCATCGCTCAACCCGTCGATCCGGATGGGGCCAGTGAGGCGAGGCAA
>JARRLJ010000144.1:1125-6726 GCA_037387025.1 Gemmatimonadales bacterium | reverse complement strand
CGATGGTTTCGTGATCGGTGATCGCAATCTTGTCGAATCCTCGGGCGATGGCGCGGGACACCATCTCGTCAGGACTGGCCCACCCGTCGACCGAGTAATCCGTGTGCAGGTGAAGATCTATTTTCATGGCGCATTATCTTGAGCAAAGGGCATGCCGTGTCGACTATTGCGGGCGCCCGACCCTCGGATATCCTTTTGGAGTTGAGCCAGTTACTGGAGCCTAGCATGAGAACCGTGAACCTCCTAAGCTGCCTTTCAGCCCTTTGCCTTCCGCGGAAGCGGGTATGGACTTCGAATAAGACCCCTCTGGAGGTCGATAATGGCTTTTGAACGGACCTTCTCCGACGCCCCCTGGGAAAAGAGCGTCGGATACTGTCGTGCCCTGACTTGGAGATCATCAGGCGGGCGCTTGGGGACCTGGGTGCGGACATGGCGACAATCGTACGGACCAGGATGTTCGTCACCGACATCGGTCGGTGGGAAGAGTTTGGCAGGGCCCACGCCGAGTTCTTCGGAGAGCACCCACCTGCGACTACGATGGTCGAGGTCAACCGGCTGATTGAAGAGGGAATGCTGATTGAAATCGAAGCCGACGCGGTGCTGCTCTAACCTACCTTCACCTGCGGTTCGATCTTTAGCAGCCCACCGAATTTCCGCGTGCGTCTGCCGAACTCTGACATGGCGAAAGCAAGATCGGCGCGGCGGAACTCCGGCCACAACGTGTCGGTGAAGTAGAGCTCAGCATAGGCAGCTTCCCACAACATGAAGTCTGACAGTCGTTGCTCTCCAGCCGTCCTGATTACCAGGTCGAGATCCTGCCCGTCGCTCGAAATGATTTCGTTCATGCGGTCGTGCGAGACTTCATCTGGAGCCAGAGTCCCTTTCCCAACGTTCCTGGCCAACTGTTGAGCTGCCTGGGAAATCATCCAACGGGAGCTGTAGTCGATCGCGAGTCTGAGGTGCAGGGTAGTGCCCTCCGATGTCACCTTCTCCAATTCCTCGAGTGTGGCAAGGGCGGCCTTGGGGATTCGGTCGCGTCGGCCGATCGCCGTCACTCGTACTCCGTTTTCCAGCAGCTCGGCGCGTTCCCTGCGGCAGTATTCCCGCAGCAACCAGAACAGGCGTCCAACCTCGGTAGGGGGCCTCTTCCAGTTGTCGCTCGAGAAAGCATAGAGCGTGAGTGTAGTGATATCCAAGTCAGGCGCGGCGCGCACAACGTCACGAACACTCTCGACGCCAGCCAAGTGACCACGCCATCGGGGTTTCCCCCGTCGCTTGGCCCAGCGCCCGTTACCGTCCATGATGATGCCAACATGCGCTCCGGTCATTTCTTCTCCAGTGCCTCCCGTGCTTCGCTCAGTAGAGCTTCCATCTTCTCCAGATAGGTCTCCAGCGCCTTCCTGCCCCTCTGAGTCAGGGTGTATTCCGTTCTCGGCTTTCGGTCCTCGAATCCCTTCTCCACCTTTATGTATCCGGCCTTCTCGAGTTTCCGGGCGTGAACGCTGAGGTTCCCATCCGTCGTCTTTAGGATCGCTTTCAAGTCAGCAAAGCTCAACCGCTCCTCGGCGGCGAGCGCCGACACGATTCCCAGCCGCATTCGTTCGTGAACTAACCGGTCCAGCTCCTCTGCCACAGTGTTAACCACCGTGTCTCCATACGATGTCGAGACCGACCACAACGTGGAGTCCACCGAAACCAGCCGCCATCATAGCCAGGCCGAAGCTCGGTTCCCGCAATGCGATAGCCCCCAGCACCAAGAATCCGATCCCCATCCACCTGATTGCCCGAACGGACAGCGTACCACCTGCAGTTACTCCGGCTCCGTACAGGGCAAGCCACATGCCTGGCAGCAGTTGCGTGGTGCCTTGCCCCTCCATGGCGAACGTCAGCAGCCCACCGGCAATAAGGGTTGGAGCCATGACCCAGACAATGCGCTGCATCACACCGGACCAGAGCGGCGTTTCGGAACGGCGAGCCTTGACGGCATTGGCAGTCGTCGCGATGGCCACCGACAGAGCAGCCGCCGGAATCCAGACTCTGAGATCCGCTGCCACTCCGCCTGCCCATGCCATGGATGCTGCTACCAGGCCAACAATGCCACTACCTACCAGACCCCAGCCCGACACCGCCGAGAAAGTCGAGGCCGACTCCATGGTGCGGCGAATGTAGGCCAGCGCTTCCTTGGCTTCCTTTTGATCTTGGAACGTGGGGACCGACACTAATACCTCCCTGGAAATCCGGCGCCCAAATAAAGAACTTTATACTACAAAGTAAAGTGGGGATCTGGCCACGCAAGCCTCAGCCGACGCTTCTGTGCGCTGCTGCCGCTCGGATCGAGCCCTCGATCACGATTGACATTACGTAACTATTTGCAATAAATGCACTTATGGCGTCCAAGCTTGGTAAGGGCTAAGCCCCTGACACCGAAGACGCGATGTGTGGGTAATGGGCCGGCCGCGAATGCAGGGAGTCGAGGGGCTTGAACGCAGGCGTCGCCTAGTTAGAATCTTTTCTCGCGGTATTGGGTAAGACGCACCAATTGCAATTCAAATCAACCGTGGTCGTGGTATGCCACTCTTAACGCTCGAAAACGTATCCAAGCGATTTGGCAGCGTGACGGCCGTCGACGAAGCATCGTTCTCGGTAGATCGCGGCCAGGTGGTGGGATTTCTGGGGCCAAACGGGGCCGGAAAGTCCACCACCATGAGGATGATCAACCAGTATTACGAACCCGATGCCGGCGAGGTGAGGCTAGATGGTCGGCCTGTAGGGGAAATCGCGCGTGAGGCGAAGCGTCGTATCGGGTATTTGCCGGAGAACAATCCGCTGTACTCTGACATGCTTGTAACTGACTATCTCAGGTTCATGGCGGAGCTACGAGAGCTGAATGGGACTGAGCGGGATCGGGCGATCGACTACTCGGTGGCTTCGACGGGCATAGCCGAGGTCTTCTACCGGTCCATTGGAGAGCTGTCGAAGGGGTATCGCCAGCGCGTTGGCTTGGCACAGGCCATCCTGAATCGCCCCGACCTATTAGTGCTCGACGAGCCTACGGAAGGGTTGGACCCGAATCAGCGCGTGGAAATCCGCAAGCTGATCGAAGATCTAGGCAAGGAACATACAGTCATTCTCTCCACGCACGTGCTGCCGGAGGTGCAGCATACCTGTACGCGATTACTCGTGATCCACGAGGGCAAGATTGCGGCAGACGGACCGGTCGAGCAACTCATGGCTCAGGCGAGTGGCGCGGTGCAGATTTCGGCCGAGATCGAGGGCTCTGGGGTCGTCGAGGCGGTCTCCAAGTTGGAGGGTGTAACCAGGGTGAACGAGTCGCACCGGGCAGCGAGCGGGCGAGTGTCAGTCGTATTGACTGCGGAAGCCAACGCCGATGTGCGGCCTGAGATCTTCGAGCTAGCCAAGGCAAGAGAATGGAGACTTTACGAGCTCCATCAAGAGACACGGAGTCTCGAAGATGTGTTCCAAGAGCTAACAACAACTGCAACAACGACGGCGGAGTCGGAATGAAACCGATCTGGACTATTGCCCGCCGCGAACTGCGATCGCTGTTCGATCATCCGATGGGGTACATACTCCTCTTCGTGTTCGTCGGACTCAATGATTTCCTCTTCTTCCGCACTGCATATCTACAGGGAATCGCTTCCCTGAGGCCGTTGTTAGGGCCACTCCCGTGGATGTTCCTGGTGTTCGTGCCGGCCGTAACCATGCGTTCGTTGGCGGAAGACATGCGTTCCGGTACGCTCGAAGTGGTATTGGCACAGCCGATCACGGAAGTCGAGTTCCTGGTGGGTAAGTACATTGGGCAGCTCTTGTTCATCTGGGCAGCTCTGGCGCTGACGCTTGGGATACCGCTAGGTCTCAGCCTCGGTGCGGACATCCAGGTCGGTGTGATGTTTGCCCAGTATGTGGGTGCGGCACTTCTGGCGGCGGCATTTGCTGCGGTAGGTCTATGGGCGTCCAGCCTGTCCAAGAATCAGGTCACGGCCTTCATCATAGCTGCCGCGGTGACATTCGCGCTGATTTTCCTCGGGACCGATATGGTGCTCAGCGGACTGCCGCCGATCTTGAGCAGCGTGGCAGCGAATCTCGGCGTCATGTCTCACTTCGAAAACATCGCGCGCGGTGTAATCGATCTGCGTGATGCCATCTATTTCCTGACGCTGGCGGCGGTCTTTCTCGTGCTCGGGTATATGTCGCTCATGGGCCGCAAGCTGGCCCCCCGGGGAGATGCGCTAAAGCGTCTGCGCCTCGGCACGGCATTGCTGGTAGTGACGCTGGTGGTCGTCAACTTGTTTGGCAGCCACATACGTGGCCGCATCGACCTGACACCGGGCAACGTCTACTCATTATCCAGCGCGACCAAGAACATGCTTGGCAATCTGGACGACATTGTGTTGATCAAGCTTTTCGCTTCGCGTGAGATGGATCCCCAGTTCGATCTGATGAAAAGGGACATCAACGATCTACTCAGCGATTTCCGCTCGGCAGGTGGGGGAATGGTGCGTGTAAGCGCTTTGGATCCTGCCGACGATCCAGATGCTCTGAGTGAGGCGCAGTCGCTGGGCATTCCGCCAGTGCAGTTCAATGTCGTTGGCCAGGCAGAGTTCAAGGTGAAGGAAGGTTATTTAGGGATAGCCGTGCAGTACGCCGCCGAGAGCAAGATCATTCCGCTGGTCCAGCAGCCTGAGAATCTCGAGTACCAACTTGCATCGTACATACGGGAACTCACCCGCGAGTCGCAACCCGTGATTGGGTTCGTGGAAGACCAGAGTATGGGACAGCCGCAGGGAGGTGGCTTCACCGTTCTGCGACAGGCGCTCGGCGATGGCTATGAAGTGAGAACTGTTGAACTGGATTCGGCCAGCCTGGATCCGATGAGCATGACGGCGCTTGTCCTGGCGGGCTCACCAATGACGCTCGACGACTCGGTTGTGGAGAAGGTCAACGGCTACTTGGCGCATGGCGGTAACGCCATCCTCATGGCCAGCGGCATGCAGCTTTCGCCTCAGGCAGGACAACCACTTGCACAAGCGCTTCCAGTTGCGTTCAACCGAGTGCTTGAGCCTTACGGGGTGTCCATCAAAGGCGACATGGTGTTCGACCTACTGTCGCATGAGCAAGCCTCGGTTCCGAGCCGCATACCGGGGATGAGGGTATTTCGCGACTATCCCTTCTGGATTAGGGCGATCAGCACGAAACTCAGCATTGTGAACCAGGACATCTCCTCTGTTTTCTTGCCGTGGAGTAGTGAGGTAGACACGAGCGGCGCCTTACCCGGATCGATCACTCCTCTCTTTACGACCAGCGCCGCCGGTGGTGTGGAACAGGGCCAGGCGATGGTCACTCCGCAGAGATCCGATTTTCCCCAGACCGACCTTGCCGAGCGGATTCTGGGCGTCACGGTCAATCCGGTGGTGGCGCAAGCCGCCGAGCAGGATACGACGTCAGGCGAAGACTCGCCGCGTGGTCGGCTAATCGTGGTGGGAAACGGTGAGTTCGCTCGCGATGGGTGGATCAGGAACGCCCAAGAGAATCTGACTTTCGTGTTGAATGGGGTTGACTGGCTGGTTCAGGATGAGGAGC
>JARRLJ010000144.1:0-1079 GCA_037387025.1 Gemmatimonadales bacterium | reverse complement strand
CATCCGGTCAAAGAACCGCACTCCACCTTCACTAGTGTTCGAAAGTGCGACGACCCGCGATTTTGTGAAGTACTCGAACGTGGCAGGCATTCCCCTGCTGATAGTAATCGCAGGTGTTGTGACGATGTTGCGCAGAAAACGGTCGATGAAGCGTGTTTATGCCCCGGTGGCGCGCTCGGAGGCACAATGAACCCAAAACAGCTGAAGCGCATCGCAATCGCACTGGTAGTGATCCTCGTCCTCTGGGGTTTGGCGGAGATTCTGGGCGGCCGGCCTGACGATACCGAACTCAGCCTCGTGCTGCCCGTTCTCCAAGAAACCGACCTGGACAGCATGGTAATAGAAGCCGAAGCTGACACGACCGCCTTGAGTCGGGATGGGGATACTTGGACTGTCAACGGTTTCGAGACGAGTCGGGATGCAATGGATGAGTTGTTTGCAGCGCTAGGCGACTCCACCGAATCGGAGTTGGCAGCAACAAGCCCACTGGTGCACCAGCGGATGGGTGTTGATTCCGCCGGAGGCATTCGTCTGACCTTCTTTAGCGAAGGGAGTGCTGTTGCATCGGTTATCTTCGGGAAGTCAGGAAGGACATACGATAGTCGTTACGTGAGGCGCGACGATGGTGCCTTCGTCTACCTCTATGAGGGCGATTTGGTGCGCATGGTCGACCGCAAACCGAATGACTGGCGCGACAAACGAATCGTGGATGTGAACCCCGACAGTGTCTATCGAGTGGTAGCTGGGCGGGCAGGTGAGCGGTACACACTCAGGCGCCAGGGTGACCAGTGGGTCTTCGATACGGGAGAAACCGCCGATTCCGCGGCGATCCACCGCATGCTGCAACAATACGAGACGTTGGACGCCACTGGTTTCCCGACTGGCGCACAACTCGACTCGGTGGACCTGGAATCACCGGACCGCGAAGTTGCACTCTTCGGGTCGGCTGGTGACACGTTGGCAGCGCTGCTATTTGACTCAACCAACGTAGCCTATTGGGTGCAGAAGGCCTCAGGCGGCTATGTGTACCGGGTACTGTCGTGGAGAGTGGATCAAATGGTGCCAGCAGATTCGACCTT
>JARRLJ010000143.1:0-5219 GCA_037387025.1 Gemmatimonadales bacterium | reverse complement strand
CTCTCGGTGAGTAGATGTCTGATGAGACGCGCACGCGTGGCACCGAGCGCGAGTCGCACCGCGATTTCCCTGGCACGCGTCGACGCGCGAGCCAGCGACAAGTTGGCAAGGTTACCGCACGCTATCAGAAGCACCAGACCCACGACGGTCATCAACACTGCGCCAACGGGATACAGAAGCGAGTCTTCGTCCGGGTGCACCCTGACACTCTTCGACGGGAATACCGTTATGGCTCTGCCTTCATTCAATTGGGGGAATTCGGTGGCGAGCCGCTGCGCCAACACGTCCATTGCCGCCTGGGCCTGCTGGGCGGTGACTCCCGGTTGTAGCCGCGCGAGCACCCAAAACCAGTGGTCCTCGCGGTGCTCGAGCGTGGCCCAGTAGAAGTCACCGCCGACGGGCCCCGCCGCCGAGATCGACAGCCAGTAATCGACTTGCAGTCCGGGTATTACGCCGTCGTATCCACGAGGGCCGACTCCTATGATGGTGGCAGACCCTCCGTTCAACCTGACACGCCGTCCGATGATCTCGGGATCGCCGGCGAACGAGTTCTGCCATGCACGATGACTCACCACAGCGACCGGTTGCGCACCTGGATGGTCGTGCCCGTTCTCAAACCAGGTTCCTCGTGAAGGATGCAGTCCCAACACAGAGAGATATCCGGCAGTCACGTATGACACCGTAACCTGCCGCGCGTCGCCCTCGTCCGTCATTTGACGCGCCGACTGCCCTGGTATTACCGCAGTAACGCCTGTGAACAGGTCCGTGTGCGTCGCCATGTCGCGGTACGCCGGAAAGGAGCTGGACGACGGGTCACCATCGTCGGAATCCTGGTAGATCCACACGACTTCTTCCGGCCGCTCCCACGGCGGTGGCCGGAACAGGAACGCGTCCACGACGCTGAACATTGCCGCGTTGGCTCCGATACCGAGCCCTAGGATCAAGAGCGCCATCACGGTAAAGCCGGGCGATTGAGCAAACCGCCGGATAGATTGCTTGGCATCCAATAGGAATGGTTCCACGCTAACGCCCCTTCTACTAATCAGGTTACTCGTCACAGTCTGTCGTACTGCCGCCCTGCGAAGAACGCCCCACGACTCCAGCCGCTCTCTCGTCGCAGTAACCGTCAGATCGCGGCCAAGGTGAGTCCAGAAGCGAACGCCGGCGAGCAGTCCACCAGCTGCCCGCGCTCGTCTGTGCCGCGCCGAGAACAGCTCGAGCATTCCCGCACCGTAGCGCAGCCTGAACTCCCGCGGATACGCACGGATCAGAAACCGGTACAGCCGGATGGCCCGCCGCTCGACGCTTGCCACCGTTACTGCGCCCCCGGCAGCACGGCTCGTTTTCTGGCGACGTTCACGATTCGCTCATAGCGGCTGGCCTCGGCACGCAACACTGCGCGTCCCGCTCTCGTCAGTCGATAGAATTTCCTGCGCGGATCCTCGTCTCCATGAGGCGGCGCGACTTCACGTACCAGCCCGTCCTGGGTCATCTCTTTTAACGAGCGGTACAGCGTGCCGGGTCCCAGGCTGATCGCACCATCCGTGTTCTTTTCCACCACATCCGCGATGCCGAGTCCGTGATGGTCTCCGTCTGAAAGCGCCAAAAGGATGTGAAAGACCGCTGCCTTGAGCGGCGCAGCAGCATTCGTGTTCCGTGACGACATAGTCTGTGCCTCTTTTACTTTTATCCAAATTGGATATATCCAACTTGGATAAATGTCAATAGGTGGGAAGTGGGCAGGCTCTTCACTGCCCGCGCTCAGTCGTTATCGGGTTGCTCGGTCAGCCTCTACGATGTCCGCAGCGCCTCGGCTGGATCGATCTTCGTGGCTCTTCTTGCCGGCAGGTAACTGGCCGCGGCAGCCACCACCACAATCACCATCGCTACCGCAGCGAATGTCGCTGGGTCGGTCGCGGACACCTCGAACACCAACCCTTCGAGGAACCGGCTCAATGCCCAAGCCCCGGCAAGCCCTAATACGGTCCCTCCGAGCGCGTTGAACACACCCATGCGCAGAACTTCCATGCGCACTCGACCGTCGCTCGCTCCCAACGCCATCCGCACCCCTATCTCATTGGTGCGGCGGCTGACAGCAAACGATGTCACCCCATAGACTCCGATCGCGCCCAGCGATAGCGCAACTGCCGCAAAGATGGTGAGAAGGGTCATCAGCAAGCGCGAATTGCTGTAGGAAGCAGCTACTACGTCAGCGAGCGGTGTCACATTGGAAATCGGCACGTTGGGATCGACGGACCACACCTCGCTGGTGATTCGTCGCGCCAGCGTTGCCGGATCTCCCGTGGTGCGCACCGCGAGCATCAGTGCGGGCATCGTGGATTGGGCGTGCGGGCGGTATAGCTCCAGAGCCGGCTCCTGGCCGAGACTGAAATGACTAACGTCTTCAACGACTCCGACCACGGTGACCCAGGTCGCGCTGTCCCGTCCATGCTTCAACCGATGTCCAATTGCTGATTCGCCCGGCCAGAACCGGCGCGCGAACGTCTCGTTCACGATCGTAACCAGTTCGCTGGATTCGTCGTCTTGGTCACCGAACACGCGACCTTCGAGCAGCCGAATCCCCATGCTTTGGAAATAATGACCCGACACGATGCGCCATCCGGAGATCGGCATCGACTGTCCTTCGGGCACCGGTTGTCCTTCGATCTCCACCGGTGTCCCCCAACCGGCACCCGAGAGGGGCAGGTGCTGCACGGCACCGGCGGATTGGACTCCCGGAATCGCCTCTACCCGCTCGATGAGATCGACGTAGAACCGGTGGTACTCCACCGGCGTGTCATAGCTGGGTCCTACCGGGAAGAGACGCAGCGTCAATACGTGGTCGTACTCGAAGCCAGGCCGCACAGAAGCCAATTCGCTGATGGACCGGATCATCACACCTGCACCGACTACTAGCACTACCGCCAAAGCCACTTGGATTACCACCAACGCCTGGCGCAGCCTATTGTTGCCGCGTCCACCAGCAGTGCTTCCTCTCGTTCCACCCACGTCGCGCTGCAGATTCAGCTGCGTCATGATGGCGGCGGGAGCAATACTGAACAGCAAACCTGCGCCCACTGCAAACACGAGACAGGCAAGCAGCACCGATCCGTCGACTGCAATGGCGGCCGCCCGAGGCGTGGCTGCCGGCACGAGCTGCTTGAGCAGTGCAACTCCACCAAACGCGAGCGCCAGTCCCACCAGTGCGCCGGCTACCGACAGCAGCGCGCTCTCCGTCAGTACTACTTGAAGCAGCCGGGCACGCGTCGCGCCAAGAGCGGTGCGCATGGCCATCTCCTGCCGCCTGTCCACCGCCTTGGTCAACAGCAGATTCGACAGGTTGGAAGCCGCTATCAGCAGGATGAAGCCAACCGCTCCGAGCAGAACCAGGAACATCACGCGGTAGCGACCTACGAGAGACTCTTTGAATCCCGCGAGCGTCGCACCGGGTCCGAAATCATCTGGGTATTCCAACGCCTCGCGCATTTGGTCGATGAGCTGCGCGAACTCTCCTTGGGCCGCTCCCAATGTCACTCCCGGAGCAAGCCGGCCGAACGCCAGCGATACGTTGCCCGTGTACTCCCATCTGGTTGGATCCTCGACTAGTGGGATCCACACCTCCGTTGTCGGATCGAATATCTCGAAAGATGGTGGCATGACCCCCACGACTTCGTGGGCCTGTCCGTCGATCATCAGGCTGCGACCCACCAAGGTTTCATCGGATCCAAAGCGGCTGGCCCATGTGGTGTGACTCAGCATCACTACTGGTCGCGCTCCCACCGCAACGTCCTCATCCACGAACGTGCGTCCCAAGGCAGGTGCTACGCCGAGCAGGGTGAAGACGTTGGCTGATGTGCGGGCACCGCGAAGCTGCGTCGGCTCGGGGACATCGGTAAGGGCCACACTCCAACCCGCAACGGTGGCAACTCCCTCTAGCATCCTGGTGTGCTCGCGGAGGAACACGGCCTCGCGCGTGCTGAACGAGCGATCGGGCCACAGTACCACGAGTTCCTCGGGCGACTCGTATGCCAGCGGCCGCCACATGACTCCGTGCACTGCGCTGACCACGGCGGTGTTAGCTCCGATGCCGAGTCCTAGGGTTAGAATCGCCGCAAATGCAAACAACGGACGACGGAGGAGTGAGCGGGCACCGAATCTCAGATCGCGCACTATCGACATGATGAACTCGCCTGCTCCGCGGCGGCCTGGGTGATGCTGCACTGCATAATGCCTGGATGACATGCGCCGGGTGCGGAGCCGCTCGGCAACGGCACAGCTCAAGAGTTCGAGCAGGGTCTTGATCCACAATCGCGTGGTCACCACAAAGCCGCGCTTCTGTGCTTCCGCGTGGGCCGCTACGAAGGTGGACTCCATTTCTTCGCCGAACCGGCGGCGAAAACTGCGCGGATACAAACCCAGCAGGAACCGGAACAGAAAGTGAGATCGCCGCACGGCTATACGAAACCCAGCTTGCGCGACTCGGCCACAAGGTCTTTCAACCGCTCGCTTTCGGCACTCACCACCTCGGCTCCCAAATCCGTGAGCTGGTAGTAGCGCCTACGTGGGTCGTCGCGATCCACGACCTCGGGCTCGACCTCTTCGATGAGTCCATCGTCCAGCAACCGTCTGATATGCCGGTAGAGATGACCGGTGCCGAGGTTGACGGTCCCGCCCGATCGCTGGAGCACCGATTGCATGATCCCATATCCGTGCCGCGCCTCGTCCGCCACCGCCATCAGGACGAGAAAGACCGTTGATTTGACTGGGAGGAACTGAGAGACGTCGTTCATAAAGCCCCGTCCTGGATCTTCGTTGGTATACTATCTTCATTTTGCATAGAGTGGAAATGAAGATAGCCGTGGAGGCGAAGGGAGTCAACTAGCACTGCGTGGTGCTCGTGCGTGGGCTGCCAGTCCCGGCCTAAAGGCCGCGCTCGTGCCCGCGAAAGGGTCCTGAAGGACGCGGGGCGGGAGCGCCCAGGGAAAGCAGCGGTGACCTGAGGTCCCCGTCTCGAGGCCCGAGGGGAGAGACACAATCGCTCGGGCGAGTGGATCGAGGCCTCGACCGCCGCCCACGACGCCTCAAGTGAGGCAGATGAGGCCTGAAGTGAGGCAGTCGAGGCCTCGATCCACTCGCCCGAGCGAGTGTGTCTCTCCCCTCGGGCCTCGAGACGGGGACCTCAGGTCACCGCTGCTTTCCCTGGGCGCTCCCGCCCCGCG
>JARRLJ010000142.1:0-5219 GCA_037387025.1 Gemmatimonadales bacterium | reverse complement strand
CCTCGGCATCGAGGAGATCAACTCCGAGCTTCAGGAGGCATACCGCGCGGGTGACCTCGATCGCATAGTTTCGTTGATGACGGATGATGTAATAGTCATGCCCAACGGGGCTCCCAGCTTTGGAGGTCCCGGGAATGTGCGAAACTTGCTGGAGATCTTCTTTAGGCGATCAACGGTGTCCACCTACGATCTGACGCCAGAGGAACTCCATGTCTACGGCGAGACAGCCTACGAGTTGGGTGTCTACCAGTGGAAAGCCGTGCAGGATGAGGACACGATAGTAGAGCAGGGCCGCTACAGCGCCGTGCGCAAACGGAGTGCCGAAGGCAGGTGGCTGATTCACCGGCTATTGGAGAATACAATGCCGGCCGCACATCCCACGATGACCCTTCCAGGACGCTAGTCCAGCCACGGAGGGCTTACGCCAAGTGTGACGGAGTTGTGAAACGTTCTGTGAGGGGTGGACCAACCAGAGCGATTATGGGTAGGGCAGATGCCTGCTAGGGAGTCACGACTCTGACTCCATCAGGCACCACGAAGCTCAACTCCGATTCGGGTATCGGGTGGTCGATCTGGAGGCTATCGAAAACGATGGTGCGCCTCTGTCCCGATGCTTCTCTGACCGCCAACCTGAGTACCAGACCTGTTTCCCGCGCGATGGCGATTTCGGCCATCCGAAATGGCAGATCTTCGTAGCGCGGAGCCAATCTGACGACGTCCACCATCTGGTCGTTGAGGGCTTCCTCTCCGACGTACGAGGCACGGTAGTGCTCCAGAGGCCGGTCAACGAACTGGGCCAGTAGATTGGGGCTTGCCGCCCCCCTGGTCGGGATCGGTTGCCTGATCACCTGGCCCGGTACACTGCTCGGTGTGTAGGCCCACATCCACGTTCCGTCTGCAACGATCCTGTCTCCCACAGGTTCCGCGAATCGCATTGCGAAACGGCTTGGGGGTGCGAGGAACAGCGTTCCCCGCGTTTCCACTGGACCTCCCAACATCGGGTTCGAAATAATCTGTGTGAACTGTGCTTGCAGCGTCTCAATGCGATGATAAGCATCTTCCGCGCGTGTGAGCGCCGACATTGCGTCTTGTGCTGCAAGTGGTGGCGCAACGACCGCCGCCGTTAACAGTAACAGCAGGTTTCTCATGTCTGCACCGAGGCAAGCGGTGCCGCGATACGTCGGCCACTGGCTTCCGCGATAACGCGGGCCTGTCGCATCAGGTCGGAGAACTGCTCCGGGTAGAGTGTCTGGGCTCCGTCCGACAGAGCCTTGTCGGGAGATGTGTGTACCTCCACCATGATTCCGTCTGCACCCGCTGCTACGGCTGCGCGCGCCATCGGGGTCACCTTGTTGCGCCGCCCTGTGGCGTGGCTGGGATCAGCTATGATCGGGAGGTGGGAAAGTGACTGGACTACCGGAATTGCGGTGAGATCGAACACATTACGCGTGCTGTTGTCGAAGCTGCGGATGCCGCGCTCGCACAGGATCACTTCGTGGTTCCCTTCGGCTAGCAGATACTCTGCCGACAGAAGCAGCTCGTTGATGGTTGCAGCAATCCCTCGTTTGAGCAATACGGGCTTGCCTGCCTTTCCGGCTCGCTTGAGCAACGAGAAGTTCTGCATGTTGCGGGCGCCGATCTGTACGATGTCGGCATACTCGGCTACGAGGTCGACCCCATCCGGGTCAACAGCCTCCGTGACTGTGAGCAGACCGGTTTCGGCACGCGCCTTGGCCAGCAGCTCGAGACCTTGCTTCCCCAGGCCCTGGAACGAGTACGGTGATGTGCGGGGCTTGAAGGCTCCACCCCGTAGGATCGAGGCTCCTGCATCTCTTACCACACGAGCGGTCTCGATGATCTGACTCTCCGATTCTACAGAGCATGGCCCAGCTATGACCACAACCTCATCGCCACCTATGGTCAAGCCTCCGGGCAGCTGCACCGTGGTCGACTCCTGTTTCCACTCACGCGATACCTGTTTGTACGGTTGAGTTACATGAATGATTTCCTTGACTCCAGGGAGAGCTGCCAAGAGCGAAGCGTCAACGCGACCGTCGTTACCCACGAGGCCCACGGCCGTGCGCTGGGCACCTGGCATGGGCCGTGCTTGGTAGCCCAGGGATTCGATTGTCTCCACGACACGCTGAACCTGGTCTTTTTTGGCGCCGTGCTCCATTACAACTAGCATGCGAAGTCCCTAGCCGTTATTGCCGATCTGAAATCGGGCTCCGTCGAACGCAATGTCGACCGGAGCGCCGAAAGCCTGTGACGCAACCGCAGCGGGATCGATATCTTCGAACAGCGGATAAAAGTGGGTCAGTACCAACTTCCGCGCCCGGGCAGCCCGTCCCAACTCACCAGCGAGCCTGGGCGTTAAATGTACGTCGATGGCGCGGTGATCGGGTAGCGAGCACTCCGCCAACAAGAGGTCGCACCCTGAGGCCCAGGCTGCTAGGGCATCGCTCGGGCCAGTATCTCCGGTGTACACCAGGTGGGCCTCTTTGTCACGTACAGCGTAGGCCACGCTGTGTTCCGTATGGGGTGTGTCGAAAGCTTCCAGCTCGAGTCCGTCGGCTAGCTGGTACGGTACTTCCGGAACGATCTCTACCACCTCCAGCGGATAATCGGGCTCGAGCACCCACGTGCCGAAGGCACCGGCTAGCATTACGAGGCGGGATCGCAATCCCATGGGACCTATGATCTGCAGCGGTTCTGAGCGCGGCGGTTCGATTCCCCACGTCAGTGCGAATAAGAGTGCTGGCAGTTCCCCCCAATGGTCCACATGGAAGTGGCTCAACACAACGTGGTTCACTTGATACCAAGGAATGCCGAGCGATTCAGCACGATGCAGCGTTCCGGCTCCGCAGTCGAGCAGAATTCGTGTTTGGCCTGCCGTTACCCAATGGGCAGGCGCCGTACGCTCGTGTGAGGGAGCCACCGTGCCGCTTCCGACGACCACTAGTTGCATTAGAAGTTCGGTCCCATGAACACGATCCGTTTGAGAAAGGTACCGTCGGGCGTTACCAGACGCGCCAGGTAGATACCACGCGTCACCGCGCGACCTCGGGAGTCGGTCCCGTCCCACTGCAACCGTCGGTCGCAACTACCTTCCTGACCAGAGACTCCCCGACCATAACGTCCAGGTTCGAGGGTTTCCTGGAATTCAGTTCCCGGGACTATGTTGTGCACGATGATCCCGCGGGCATCCAGGATGTCCAGCTGAACCGTCCCCGAGTGAGCTAAGTCAAACCAGATGCACGTGGATCTCACACCGGTCCTCCTGTTGGGGAATGGATTGGGGAAGTTCTGGAATAGCAGTGTCTTGGTGGGAATCGACTCGTCCACAACCACGAAGGTGCTGCGACTTTCTGAGACGGTACTGTCCTCGTTCAAGCGAGATATGACGCGCCATTTGTAGGGAGTGTTGAAGTCCAGATCTTCTGTTGGCGTGTATTCGGTCTCCGTGTGGTCGGTAACGGTAAATGCCGGGAACTGGTTGTCCACTCGGAATACCGTGACGTCGTACCGGAATGGCCCGGGTGGACTGATCACGTCTGGTGAACTCCACACGAGTGTGGGTCGCCGTTCGCGGATCGTTGCACCCTGTGGATCGTTTAAGGTAAGGAGCGTCGCCCAATCGGGGGCAATGTATGGACCACTAACTGGCGATGTGAGCGTCAGCGAGTCAGCCGAAGTTACCGACAGCTGCAGGACAATTTGATCTCCCGGCATCAGCACGGTAGACAATCGTATCTCCGGTTCGCTCACAGCGGTGTCAACCAACACGTCCGAGAAGGCCGTGTCAGTTGCCACTCTCGCTCGGTACGTCAGTGGTGTGGCGAACGCGGGGACTCCAGGAGTATCCCACGTAATTAGTGGGGTAACTGAAGTGAGGATTGAGTCTGCAGGATTGGTTACCAATAATCCACGGGGGAATGATGCAGCGAGCGCGACGTTCGGGCGGCCCCACCCAATCAATGAGTCGGGGTCATTTCTGTTCGACCCGGCTCGCTTCAAGGCATCGATGACGTCCACTACGGTGAGCGTGGGGTCGATTTCGCGTACGAGCGCTGCCGCGCCGGCGATCAGTGGTGTGCTCAACGACGTCCCGTTCTTGCGTGCGAATCCGGACGGAGTCAACGGGTCAACCGTGAATACGGCACTGCCAGGCGCGACCAGGTCCGGCTTCAGCAGCCCGTCGGCAGTGGGGCCACGCGAGCTGAATGATTGCAGCACTCCCAGCGAGTCCTCCGCTCCAACTGCGATGACAGAATCTCCATCTGCTGGCGTCAGCAGGGAGCCGAACCCCTGCGACCCGCTGTTGCCGACTGCCGTGACTACCACAATGCCCCGAGCTGCGGCAGAATCTGCTGCAATGGTGGTTACGGCGATGTCGCCGTTCAGGTCCGAGAACGTGTAGCCTGATTGGTCGTCGAATCGCAGATAGGTCAGACTCGAGTTCACGATGTCAGCGTCCAACGAGTCTGCCCATTCCAGGGCCGCCACGTAGTTGTCTTCCTCGGTCCTGAACTCACCTCTCACATCTTCGGTCTTGGCCAATATGTATTCGGCGTTCGGTGCGATGCCGATAATCTGGTTCGGCAGATTGGCGGCCAGCAACGCCCAAACATTGGTTCCGTGCTGGGATGCGTTCGCCGAATCACTAGCCTCGTTCCGTACGATGGAATCGCCGTTCACGAAGTCTCTCTGTGCCACAACCGTAGCGCCCAGGAACGCCGCGTGTTCGGTTTCGAATCCCGTATCCAGAATTGCTATCCGAACGCCGCGTCCGGTGAGACCAACTTCGACCAGGGGAAACAGATTGAGCCGCCGCAGCGGCATGGCCGAAGGTCCATAGAGGGAGTCCACTTGGGAGGGGGCTGCCGCTGGAGCGACCGACCGAACATCGATTGTCGGGAGCTCTCGCTTTCCCCTGAAACTGGCAACCGGTTGGATGTGCCTCAGCAGGTTCGAAGATCGGGCTTGTTCCAATTGACCCAGGGTCAGGTTGGCCGAGACTGCGTTGAGCCAACGGCTGCGATGTCGCAAACGGCCACCGAGTCGGGAAATCAGTCGTTCGGCGTCATCGGTCGAATATGGTTGCCGAACCATCAACCAAACGGCTATCACCGTGTCCTGCTGCCCCAGGTATGCCAATGCCGGTGATACCGTAGGCTGCTGTGCTCGCATCGCAGTCGCAACAGTCATGAGGGCTCCGA
>JARRLJ010000141.1:0-5239 GCA_037387025.1 Gemmatimonadales bacterium | reverse complement strand
GCGAACGGAAATATGTCGACATGGGCGAACAGATGTTCGAGAGCCTCGTAGCTCATACGCGTACGGAATCAGGATACGCGGCCTTGGAGAGTGTCGTGACCAAGCAGAAAGCTGACGCGATGGAGAGTTTCTTTCTGGCAGAGACACTAAAATACGCTTTCCTGCTGTTTGCCCCTGCGGAGACCCTGGATTTTCGATCAATAATCTTCAACACAGAAGCCCATCCTATCAGTAGGAGTTGGGAGTGACGCTGATGTGGGCTGAATCGAACTCAGAATGAGATATGTGTGTATCGTAGGTTTGTTGCACCACTTTAGAGAGGAAGATGCATGCCGAAGCGAGCGCTGGTGATTCATCCCGATGACAACGTAGGGAATTTGATTGGTCCCGGAAGCAAAGGTGAGGAAGTCCAATGCACCATAGAGGGTCGAGAGGGTACCACGGTCATCACATTGGTGAGCGATATCCCGTCAAATCATAAATTCGCATTTGTTGACATCAATGAAGGAGACGCAATCCTCAAGTACGGGCTGAACATTGGCCGGGCCACTTCACGCATACAACGAGGTGAGTACGTCCACGTGCACAACGTGGAATCCAACCGCGGTCGGGGCGATCTAGAATCTTCGTGAATGTTGTTGAACAACAGACAACGAGAAATCGCAATTAGAGGAGTCACATAGTGCGAGACTATTTCTATGGATATCCGCGGGGTGATGGGCAGGCAGGTATCCGAAACTACGTCTTGATGTTGAGCGGTACGCTTTACGCCAACACCACGTGCGAGCGCGTTGCGCACTTGGTGCAAAACGCGGTTCCTGTGGTTCACCCTCTGGGACGGTGTCAGATAGCACCGGATTTGGCACAGACCTTCCGCACACTGGTGGGCCATGGGCTCAATCCGAACGCGGGTGCGGTGATCGTGGTGGACCACTTCAGGGAACAGGGCTGTACGGCCGACGAGATAGCCCATGAGGTTGCGAAGGCGAACAAGCCGGTGGAGGTGGTGAACATCCGGAGAGATGGCGGAGCGATTCACGCCCTGGACCACGCCCTTCGGACCGCAGTGGAATTCAATCGTCAGATCACGCTTCAGCAGCGTGAGCGAGTGCCATTGAGCAAGCTTGTGTATGGCATCAATTGTGGCACCAGTGACGTCACCAGTGGACTGGCCCATAACAGATGCGTTGGGTGGGTAGCCGACCGGATCATTGAGTCCGGTGCTAGGGCAATAGTAGCGGAGACTACCGAAATGATGGGTGGTGAGGACTTGATCAGGGCCAAGGCGAAGACGCCGGCGGTTGCTGAGAAGATCCTCCATATGATTGAGCGCAACGAGAGCAACATCCTGGCCTGTGGAGTGGACCTGCGGGGCAGCCAGCCCACCGGCGACAACATCGCCGGTGGTCTCACCACGATCGAGGAGAAGTCTCTGGGGGCACTGCAGAAGTGGGGAACCAAGCGGATAGTCGGGGCGGTCGACTACGCTCAACCGATCGGTGAGGAATCCGGTCTCTGGGTAATGGATACGCCGGGCCACGGCGGTGAGAGCATAACCGGGATTGCGGCCGCGGGATCGCAAGTGATGAGCTTCAGTACCGGGGGCGGCCACACGATCAACCATCCGCTGATGATTACGATGCGCCTCACCGGAAACCGCGAGTCGTGGGAGAAGATGGGAGATACCATGGAAGTTGACGTATCAGACATGTTCGAAGGCACGTCGCTTGACGTCGCCGGCCAACGGCTGCTGGATGAAATACTGGAGATCTGTGACGGCAAGATGACCAAGGCCGAGGCACTGAAGGAGTACAATGCGTTTGCCATCACACGCTGTGGTCCAAGCGTCTAGATACGTGACCGGGATAGGTCTTTGACAACCAACAGAACCGACTCCCGGATAGCACTTCTTCTGGAGATCGTCGATCAAGCATTCAGCCGTCAGGCTTGGCACGGGACCACTCTTCGAGGATCGATTCGCGGCCTGTCGGTCGAGAGGGCAGTTTGGCGGCCCGGACCAGAGCGGCACAACATCTGGGAACTCGTACTTCACACAGCGTATTGGAAGTACATTGTGAGGCGACGTCTTACGGGTGACAAGGCGCTTTCCTTCCCACGGAAGCCGTCGAATTGGCCAGCAACGCCTGAGAAGACTACGAGTAGCAATCTGAAAGAGGACATATCCCTCATCCAACAGGAGAACGATTCGCTGCGTGACGTGATCGAGCGTTTTGATCCGTCACGGCTCCATCGGCGGGCACCTGAATCGAAGTGGACATACGCAGAGCACGTGCACGGGATCGCGGCACACGATCTGTACCACGCCGGCCAGATTCAACTGGTCAAGAAGCTGATGCACGATGGGATAGTTCAGGGGTAGAGACGCTCGACCGTCCAGCCACCATCTCGTCGGGAATAGCGCAGCCGATCGTGCAGGCGATTGATGCGACCTTGCCAGAATTCGATGTAGTCAGGTATGACTCTGAACCCACCCCAAAATGGGGGTAGTGGAACCTCTCCAGCATAGAACTTCTGCTGGTACCTGCGGTACGCTTGCTCCAGGTCCTCACGCCGTTCCAAAGGCGAACTCTGTTGGGACGCCCACGCGCCGATTTGACTGCCACGCGGCCGGGACTGGAAGTAGGCTGCGGACTCGGCGGTCGAGACTCGCTCCACCCTCCCTTCCACACGAACTTGCCTCTGGAGAGTAGCCCAGTGAAGCACCAAGGCCGCCTGAGGATTGCCGGTGAGTTCTTCGCCCTTACGACTGTCGTAGTTCGTGTAGAACACGAAGCCGTCGGGGCCAAATGCCTTGAGCAGCATCATCCGCGCTGAAGGCACTCCCCCCTTGCTCGCAGTAGCAACCGTCATGGCCTCAGGAAGTGCCACACCTGCCCGTTTGGCGCTCTCGAACCATGAGCCGAACAAAGCAATCGGATCTTGGCCTGCAGTCAGATCTGTCAAACCCAGCGTCATACCTTGGCCGAGAGTGAGTATGGCTCGAATCCTCGAAATAAGTGACATACGTTCTGGCTCGCTACAGTTGGTAGAAATTCCCATCAGATCCAGTGCGGCCCGTTTGCCCACGGCTTGCGAATCTAATCTATCCTATGTATAGAAGTTGGAGCAGCCCATAATGCCTTGTCATCGATGAGTATGTACTTCTCTTGGTCTGATATACCAGTTCAACACGGAGCAATGATGAGATCCCGGACAGTGTTAGTATCGTCGCTACTCTTGTGTACAGCCACCATTCTCTACGCCCACGAACTCTACATCAAGTTCGATAGCTACTTCTTGGAGCCTAACACTTCGGTGTCGGTTCCTATTCTGAACGGTACATTCGACGTGAGTGAGAATTCGATCGCCAGAGATCGGGTGCCCGATATCAGTGTGGTATCTGCGACAGGTAGGGCGCACATCGACACTGCACAGTGGGTCGCTGAGGGCGATACGACATTCTTGTCGTTTGAAACTGGCGAGGAAGGAACCTATGTGGTTGGGGCATCGACCAGGTTTCGCGATCTTGGTCTAGCAGCTGCGGACTTCAACGAGTATCTCGAGCACGATGGAATTCCCGATGTGCTGGAGGCGAGAAGGCAGAACGACGAATTGGAGGTAGACGTTCAGGAACGGTACTCCAAGCACGTGAAGGCAGTAGTACAGGTCGGCGATAAGGTTACGAGGCCGAAAAGCTGGTGGCAGTTCTGGAAGAAGGACGAGCTGACCTATACGACCGTTCTGGGATACCCTGCTGAGATAGTGCCCCTCGTCAACCCCTACGCGATCACAGCGGGTGATGAGCTGCAGGTGCGTTGCCTCGTGGATGGGAGTCCCGTTGCCAACCAATTGGTGGTAGCTGGTCAGGAGGGTGGTCGGAACATGATTCAGACGCGGACCGACGCGGACGGTGTCGCAACACTCCAGCTGGATGCGGCTGGCAATTGGTTTGTGAGATTCATCAACATGGTGCCGTCGGCGGTGGAGGATGTTGACTATGAATCCAAGTGGGCAACACTGACGTTCCACCTGCGGTAGGCGAGTGGGTGCAATAGAACTGCGAGCCCAAGCAGAGGGCGAGTGCTTCCCTGGCCGCTGCAGTGGGTGCCCCTCGCGCGCGAATGGCGTTCGGCGTATAATTCTCAGCCTTATGAATAATTCAACTCATTCGAGGCGTGGCACGTACGCTCATGGTGTTGCAGTGGTGTTTGTGCTGTTGCTGGGGATCTCGTTGGCTGCGTGCCGGGAGGAGACCGAGGTGCGGGCAGTCGAAATCGCGGAGCCGGCCGACGGAGTCGTGCTGGCAGGGCCTGACGTCCGGGTTGTTTTGGAGGCCCGCGGTGTTGACATCGTCCCGGCGGGGAATCAACAGGAGAACAGCGGGCATCACCACCTATTCATCGATGCGGACCTGCCGTCCATGGACGAGCCGATTCCGGCGGGACAGCCTGGCGTGGTCCACTTGGGCGGTGGCCAGACTGAGTACGTGATCGAGGGACTTGCTCCGGGAGAGCACCGCGTTATAGCTGTGCTTGGTGATTGGGCCCACGTGCCTGTTGAAACAGTCTCTGCCGACACGGTGACGTTCACGGTGCAACGGTAGGGTCCGCGCTCACTCCATCCGTAGTGCCTCCATCGGTTTGATCCGGGATGCCCGGCGGGCGGGTATAAACATCGCAGCAATGGCCACTCCGGCGAGGACTACAGAGACCGCTGCCAATGTCAGGGGATCCTTGGAGCTCACGCCAAACATCAAGCTTTCCACGGCCCGGGAAAGTGCCACCGCAGCGGCCACGCCCGTAATCAAGCCGAGCACAACCGGTACCGCCATGCCGCGCACGATGAGACGAACCACTTCACGGCGGCCGGCCCCCAGCGCTATCCGAATGCCGATGGTGCGGGTCTCTTTGGCAACCGTGTAACCGACGACACCATAGATGCCGATGGCAGCCAGTAGGAGAGCCAGAGTTCCGAACAGTGTGAGAAGAACTGCCCCCATCCTTTGGGGCATCAACAGCTGGCTCAAGCGATCGTGCTTTGTCTGAAGCACGCTCAGTGCCACATCCCGGTCGAGAGCAGTAAACTCGGACCGTAGGGTAGGCAGAATTTGATCCGCGCCCGATGCGGTTTGTACTGCGAGCGCGAGAGGGCCTGTTACCGCCTCTGAGGGGAATTGCACAAGAGGCAGGAAGACGTAGTTGGAGGCGTTCTCTGTCAGTCTTCTCCATTTGATGTCGGC
>JARRLJ010000140.1:0-5244 GCA_037387025.1 Gemmatimonadales bacterium | reverse complement strand
CGGTTGTGATGCCGCTTTCCGCCCAGGATGATGCGGAGGCGATTTTCAAGAGGGAATGTGCCATGTGTCACGGGGCCTCGGGGGCCGGGGACGGTCCCGCGGCCGCCGCCATGAATCTGAAGCCTATCAGCTTTGCGGATTCGGCCTTTCAGGAGTCGCGGACCGACGAGCAGCTTGCCGAGGCGATTGGCAGTGGGAAAGGGGCCATGTCAGCGTACGGGGAAACCCTCACGCCCGAAGAGATTACGGCGCTCGTCTCATACATCCGGAAACTGGGTAAGCAGGATCGTTAGCGCGAGTGGGTATTCAGACTAGCGAGCTGGCACCGGGTGGTCGGCGGAGGCGGAATCAGGACTCAGGGCGGATCGACAGGCGGTACCTGGGGATTGCGCTGGTATTCGTGGTGGTGGTTGCGGTGGGCGCTCCGGTGCTTGCGAGTCGCGCCTCGGTCGTACCGCAGCCCGTCGCGTTCAACCACAAGAAGCACACCCAGGAACTGAGCCTGAACTGCGAGTTCTGTCATAAGTATGTGCGCACCGGAGCCCATTCCGGGCTGCCCGATATCGACACCTGCTCAATATGTCATCGAGTGCAGCAAGGCACGTCAGCCGAAGCCGCGAAGGTCACTGAGCTCATTGCTGAAGGGAATCCGCTCCGCTTCAACAAACTGTTTCGACTGCCATCGCACGTGTTCTACACCCATCGACGCCACGTCGGTATCGCCGAACTCGCATGTGAAAACTGCCATGGGGCCATCGCCGATACGGAGCGTCCACCTGACCGAGCGTTGATGAGGATCTCTATGGACTTCTGTATGAGCTGTCATCGCGAGCAGGGCGTGACTCTGGACTGCAATGCTTGCCACCGGTAGCGGGGATCACACGCAATGAGCTCAACGCGGCGGGAATTCCTGTGGACCATGGGCGGTGCCGCCACAGCATATGGGTTGTGGCAGATGCCGGACCTGTTTCGGGAAGTCGATTCGTCGCCGGATGCAGGGTGGAGCCCTGGCCTGGAGCAGCGGATGAACTCGTCATGCCTGATCTGTCCCTCTCGGTGTGGGATCAGCGGCAGGTTGGTCGACGGGAACCTCGTTGGCATCACCGGCAATCCGTTGCACCCGATGAGCCAGGGAGGTGTTTGCCCGCGGGGCGCTGCCGGTGTCCAGATGCTTTACCACCCGAAGAGAGTGGCATCTCCGTTGGTGCGAGTCGGCCCTCGCGGTTCCGGTCAATGGCAACCACTCTCGCGCGAGGAAGCCATCGGCCAAATTGCGGAGCGGCTCGAGGTGCTTCGGGTGGAAGGCCGGGCCGAGACCCTAGCCCTATTGGCCGGCTACTGCGCCGGTACAATGCAGGATCTGTGGCGTCAGTTTCTTCGATCGTTTGGGTCACCCAACTACGTGGCCGACGACTACAACGATGGGACCGACACGGTCATGGCCCTGATGCACGGGATTCCGCGTCGTCCGAGCTATGACCTGGAACAGGCCGAGTTTGTTCTCTCGTTTGGGGCTTCACTGTTCGAGTCGTGGTGGTCACCGCTGCAGGCCTTCGTAGCTTTTTCAAATCCAGCAGGAGACAACGGGCGGCGTCGACGCTTCGTCCAGATCGACACCCGCTTTTCGCGAACCGCAGCGCACGCACATGACTGGATCGGTATTCGGCCAGGAACGTACGCGGTGCTTGCACTAGGTATCGCCTATGTACTCATCAGGGATGAGCTGTTCGATGCCGACTTCGTCTCCCAACATGTAGCGGGATTCGAGGATTTCGTCGACGAACAAGGCCGTACTGTTGAAGGCTACCGATCGCAGGTGGTCAGCAACTATCGAACGGAGGAAGTCTCGGCGATCACCGGAGTGCCAGTCGAGCGCATTACGTCGCTGGCCAGATCTCTGGCGGATGGCGGCAAACCGGTCTCAGTGTGCGGTGCGGAAGTAATGTCGTCGCGGAATGGACTCCTCGCTGGCCTCGCCGTCCACAGCCTCAACGTGTTGCTGGGCAGTGTCAATCGTGCTGGGGGCGTGCTGGTGGGGGACGATCTGCCGCTAGACCCTCTGGTCGACCCCACCTTGGACGGCACAAGCCGAGCGGGATTCAGCAAACCACCCGTTGTCGGAGCGCCACCGTTCGGCACCGGGGACCAAGCGAGTCGTTTTGCCGAGGTAGTGGCTGACGCAGACGCGCCAATGGTGGAGGCCCTGCTGCTGTACTACGCGAATCCACTGAGTTCATCCGCGAGGAGAGAGCAATGGGCGAAAGTGTTGGAGAAGATCCCATTTGTGGTAAGCTTCTCGCCGTTTCTAGACGATACTGCGCGCCAATCCGATCTGGTTCTGCCTGATCTGCTACCGTACGAGCGCTGGCAGGACGCTCCTTCGCCGACGTCGTACCCCTATCCAGTTTGGGGTTTGGCGCGACCGCTCGTGCAACCGCATGATGGCGGGATTCACACGGGGGATGCTGTTCTTGCCCTCGCAAAGAGGCTGGGTGGTAGTGTCGCCGCGAGCCTGCCGTACCAGAGTTTCGAGGACCTGTTGAAAGTGCGTGCGAGGGGCCTCTTCTCGGCAGGCCACGGGATGGTACTGGGCAGCGAATTCGAGCGGCAGCACCATCGCGAGATGGAGCAACGCGGCTGGTGGCTCAGGGAGCACGATGAGTTCGATGCCTTCTGGGAAGATATTGTCCGGAGCGGTGGGTGGACGGATCCCTATTACGACGATACCGATCCGCTGAGGATGTCTCGCAAGCCTAATGGCCGCATCGATCTCATGCCGGCGGCGCTCATCGGTGTACAGGAGACGCAGCAAACGGAACGACAGCTCTACCAGGATGTGAGATCAGATAATGATGGTGCTTCGGACGACTTCCCGTTGCGGCTCATACCCTACCGCGTATCGACGCTCGCGTCCGGAACCTTGGGACTCGAGAAGTGGCTTGGCGAGCAACCCGTAGTCTATCCTGATGTCCTTTGGATTCCATGGGTGGAGGTGGCTCCGGCCACAGCCCGAGCCTTGGGGCTTGGTGATGGCAGCATGGTATCGGTGGTCTCGGCCCAGGGCCGTTACAGAGCTCGTCTGAAGGTCTTTCCAGGCACTGCACCGGAGAACGTTTGTGCGCCATACGGGCTGCGGCATCCAGATGGTGAGGAGGCGAACCCACTCCGGCTGCTCGATGGTTCTTTCGACTCATTGACTGGGTTGGCCTCGTGGTTTTCCACCTTCGTGCGGCTCGAACGGGCCTGATCGGACTACATCGATGACGCGTTGGGGCATGGTGATCGATCTCAACAAGTGCACAGGGTGTGCTGCGTGTGAGGTGGCGTGCAAGAGTGAGAACAACATTGCGCCGGTTACCCCCGAGCAGGCTCAGATGGGACGAGCCATAAGCTGGATGAAGGTCATGGCCCACGTGGAAGGAGACTTTCCCAATACTTCGATGGACTCCTACCCGCGGCCCTGCATGCATTGCGATAATCCGCCGTGCATCAAGGTGTGTCCCGTGCGCGCAACCTACATCAATGAAGAGGGTACCGTAGGCCAGATTTACCCGCGCTGCATCGGCTGCAGGTATTGCGCCAACGCCTGTCCTTACACGGTGAAATACTTCAACTGGTACGGGCCCGAGTGGGCCGAGTCCGAACGTCAGTACCTGAATCCGGACGTTTCAGTGCGGCCCAAGGGTGTCATTGAGAAATGCACATTTTGTCATCACCGGCTGCACAAAGCCCGGGAGGATGCCCGGGCCGAAGGGCGGGAGTTGCGAGAGGAAGATTACCAACCGGCGTGCGTAGATATCTGTCCCACCGACGCCATTACGTTCGGTGATCTTGACAATCCAAGCCACCACGTGGCCGAACTCAAGGAGGATCCCAGAGCAATGAGGCTGTTGGAGGATCTGGGGACGCAACCGAAGGTTTACTACCTCCGGCGAGGGCACTGAGGTTGCGCCGCGAAGTGGCCGAGAAGTTCGCCCGCATGGACGCCGACGAACAGGCGCTGTTGAGACCGCTCGTCGAGACGTCCCGTGCCTTCTATGTAACGGCGGCGATACTCGTTGCGGTCGTGCTCTGGGGCATCTTCTCCTACTACCTGCAAGTCCGCTATGGCTTGGGTCGTACCGGATTGAATCGCCCGGAGTACTGGGGCATCTACATCATCTGTTTCGTGTTCTTCATTGGTATCAGTCACGCTGGCACTCTGATTTCGGCGATCCTGCGCGTCAGTCAGGCGGAGTGGAGACGTTCCATTACCCGGTCGGCGGAGTTGATCACCGTTCTCGTCATCGGCTTCGGTGCGATCCAGCCGATCATCGACCTAGGGCGCCCAGACCGGGTGCTCAACGTGATATTCCACGCCCAGCCACGGTCACCGTTGCTGTGGGATGTTATAAGCATTGGACTCTATTTCACTTCTTGTACAATCTACCTGTACGTGCCGCTGCTGCCCGATCTAGCCATAATACGTGACTCGGGAGTCAAGGCGCCCCGGCTCTACAGGATTCTGGCGGCGGGCTACCGCGATACGCCTTATCAACACGTAGTTCTCGAGCGCGTCATCAAGGTCCTGGCTATTGTGGTAATCCCCATAGCCGTTTCCGTGCATACGATCATTGGCTGGATCTTCGCGATGACGCTCCGGCCCATGTGGCACAGCACAATCTTCGGACCCTATTTCGTGGTAGGAGCCATCTACTCCGGCATTGCCGCAATCATGATCGCAATGGTGATTCTGCGACGGGCGTATCGGCTGGAGCAATACTTCAGGGACATTCACTTCGACTACTTGGGCCGCATGCTGCTGCTGCTGGCCTGTCTGTGGTTCTACTTCACTTTCGCGGAACACCTGACAGTGTTCTACGGTGCAGAACCGGCCGAGATGCGGACCTTCTGGTCCAAGATAACCGGCCAGTACGCTGTGCCGTTCTGGACGATGACCCTCGGGTGCTTCGTCATTCCTGTTGCCCTCATGTCGAGGAGCGCAACTCGCACCCCCAGTGGAGCATTGATTGCTGGAATCGCAGTGGTGATCGGTATGTGGCTGGAACGGTACAACATCGTAGTGCCGACCTCTGTAAACCCAATCTGGGAGATCGAGGCCATCGGTCACTACATGCCATCATGGATTGAACTCTCGATCATGGCTGGAGCAAGCGCCGGGTTCATCTTGCTGTACATGATCTCCACGAAGTTCATCCCAATCGTCTCGATCTGGGAAATAAGGGAGGGCAGGGAAATGGTGAG
>JARRLJ010000139.1:0-5288 GCA_037387025.1 Gemmatimonadales bacterium | reverse complement strand
GTATCCTCTAAGCCGCCACCACGCCTCCGCAGTTGGCGCAGAACTTCCCGCCCGGAGTGACCGGTGATCCACACGAGGAACATCGCACTGAAGCATCAGGGGCAACGAGTGAGCGACCACAATCCGAGCAGAACGTCGCAGCAGATTCGGGCCGCGGCCCACATACCGGACACACCGACGCACCTTTGCTGCGGGCTCCTTGTATGGCTGCCTCGGCGGCATCTGCAGCGTCCCCGATCCCCTCCCCAGCAGCATCCTCCGCCTTTATGGCTGCCAGTGCCACCTGAGCATACTTGCCCTTGAGCTCGTCATAGTCTTCATCCGACAGCTTGCCGGTCGCTCGGTCGAATTCGATCTCCTTCAGGGCCAGAAGTGCCTGAACCTTGGGCGATTCGGATTCCTGTATGTCGGTGAAGTCGAGATCGTCTGCCGGGGACTCTGTGCCGATCGTTGATTCAGATACGCCACGCACGAGCGGTTCCAACACGAGAGCCAGGGCCGCCACGGCGACGACGATACCAGCCAGGAGTTCCATGATTTTCTATTGCTCCAAGTCGGCCAATTCCGCCTCGAGGCGCTCCGCATCCTCCTCTGACATCCCCTCGTACGGACTACCTCCAACGTCGCCAGGTTGAGCCGTGACAATCGTGTCGCGCCGCGACAGCATCCAGAGCATCAAGGCTCCTACGGCCGTGATGGCAATGCCAGGTACCACATAGCCCACGATGTTGAAGCCCTCTTTCTTGGGAGCCATCAAGACCAGTTCGCCATACTGTTCGACGAACGCATCAATGACCTCCTGCCCTGTCATTCCCCGTTCGATGAGCGCCACTACTTCGCGGTGCATCGCGGGCGACGTTGCGCAGGTGAAATCGGTCGTTCTGCAAGTGTAAACATCCAAGTTGCACCCGCAGGTGCAACGCAGCTTCTCTTCGATCCCGACAACAAACGCATCGTTCTCGTAGTCGCTTATCCGATCGCGAGGTCTCCCAGCCATTCTCGGATCACGTAATCGTCCGACCGCCGGATCCTGCTTCTGGTCCTGACCTGATACAACCGGCAACAGCGCAGCGCATGAGACCTTCAGCGCTTCGCGTCGAGAAATAGTTGCGTCAACGGACAACTGCCGGCTCCTTCTTTTCGTCAACGAGCTTGACCTGATATCCGTCCAACGCGCGACGCAGTGATGCTCTCGTCGGTCCACCACCACCCGGCCAGAGGGTGACAATCCCCCCAAACACCAACACCACACCACCGAACCAGAGCCACCACACCAACGGATTGATTGTGAAGCGGTATACCGCCTCTTCCGTACCCTCCACCGATCCGGCGTAGACTATGTAGATGTCTTCGCGCAACCCGCTCTCGATCGCGGCCTCGGTGGACGGCTGGAACTGGGGCCGTTGGAACGAATCCCAGTACTGTCTCTTCTCACTGGTCATGATGCCCAATCGATGGTCTCCCCGCGTGACATCCACGCTGGCAGCAGAGACAAAGCGATTGAGCTGCTCGTACTGCGACACACCCACATGCGTAAAGGTGTAGTCGTACCCAAACGGCGAGCTCATCGTGACCGATTCGCCGGGTTTCAGTGAAGCCTCCATTTGGTCTTTGAAGGCATTTCCCGCAAATCCAACAAAGAAGATCACGATACCGACGTGGACGATGTAGCCTCCGTACCGGCGGCGGTTACGTCCAACCAGACGCGCAAATGCCAGGGCGTAGTTCTCTCCATGCAGCCTGTGCCGCGCACCCACTCCGCGACCGAATTCCTGCGTAACAGTTGCTAGTACAAAACCAGAGAACGCAAACGCCATCAGCACGTAGACGTCTCGCACTCCCAAGGCTAGGAACACCGCAGCCGCCACTAGCATCACGACCACGGGCGCTGCAAACTGCCGCTTCAGATTTCGGGTACTTGCCCGTCTCCACGCAATGAGCGGTCCTATCCCAGTCAAAGCCAACAATGCAAGACCTATGGGTATGTTCACCTGGTTGAAGAACGGTGGCCCCACCGTCACCTGCGTCCCCCGCACCAACTCCGATACGATCGGGAACAAGGTGCCCCACAGTACCGAGAAGGCCATGCCGACCAGCAAGAGGTTGTTGAAAAGGAAGCTGGCCTCTCGGGAAACCATGCTCTCGAGTTGTGATTCGGCTTCTAACTGTGGCAAGCGTTGTAACACCAACCACGTGAGGGCAATTGCCGACGTGACCAGGAAGACCAGGAAAAAGTATCCCACCGATGATTGAGCGAAGGAATGGACGCTCGAGATTATGCCACTCCTTGTAATGAACGTCCCGAAGATGGCTAGCATGAAACTCAAAAGGATGAGAATCATGTTCCACTTCTTCAGCATGCCGCGCTTCTCCTGGATCATCACCGAGTGCAGGAACGCGGTCATCGTGAGCCAAGGCAGAAAGCTGGCATTCTCCACCGGATCCCATGCCCAATAGCCGCCCCAACCGAGCTCCACGTATGCCCACCACATGCCCAACACGATCCCCACGCTGAGGAAGATCCAGGAAACGATCGTCCAGCGACGGATGGCGTGGAGCCATCCCGTATCAAGCCGTTTCGTGATGAGCGCCGCAACCGCAAACGCGAACGGGATCGTGATACTTATGTATCCCAAATACAACATGGGAGGGTGTATCACCATGCCCGGGTTCTGCAGTTGCGGGTTGAGGCCGTTCCCGTCGGCAGGTGTGAAAGCGAGTCGGTCGAACGGGTTGGAAGCAAAAAGTACTACAGCAACGAAAAACAGCGTAACCATTGAGGTTACAGCTGCCACATATGGCATCAAATAGTCGTATCGCTTGGGCGTGAGCCACTGAGCAGCAGCAGCGAAGATCGACAGGATGACCGCCCAAAATAGCAAGCTACCGGATTGGCCACCGTAGAACGCGGAAATCACGTACGGAGTCGGGAGGTTGCGGCTCGAGTAGGCCCAGACGTATTCCACGTTGAAATCGTGGCGCAGGAGAGCTACCAGCAGAGCGATGGCGGCGACCGAGAGAATGCCAAACAGCGCGAACGAAGCTCGGCGGGCACTCTGTATCAACTCGGGGCGCTTCTGGATCCCGCCCAGGATCCCTATGACCGAGCCCCACGCCGCCATTAGCAGCGCGAGCCACAGTGCTAATTGTCCGAGTACCGTCACGGTCTAAGTCGCCGGCTCGGCCTCGTAGCGGGATCCGCACTTGGCCAGGAGAGTTGTCGCCTTGAACGTGCCGTTGGGTTGAAGCCGCCCCTCCACGACGACATCTACATCGTCATCAAAGGTATCGGGCGCCAGACCACGGTACACAACCGGATAGGTCTGTGTGCCGTCCGTGACCTCGAACGTGATCGTCTGCGATGCAACGTCACGCGAGATGGTGCCCGTGACCACCCTCGCACCCATTCTCACGCCGACATCGTGGATCGATGGATCCGCCGCGACCTTCTCAGCCAGTTCGGAGGGTGTGACAAAATAGACCCCGGTATCCTTGATACCCGAGGCCATCAGGTACCCGACGCTGACGGTGATCAACCCCGCGCCGAGGATGAATTTCGATCTTGCTCGCATGGTCCCCTCTAGTTGGTCCGTAGTTGCTGCGCCTGCTCAATATAGAGTACCGCGAAGCGCCAAAAAAGGTCGCCAAATTGCCCCTTAATAGTCGCCAACTGATCTTAATAATAGACTACGCAGAACCTTAAGGAACCTTCACCTGGAACCTGCCCAGTGCAGCGCCGTTTCCACCGCTCGCTGCCAGCCCGCGTACCCGCTCGGGTCCACAGACTGCGGCTCAAACCAGGTGTATTGACGTTTGGTCGCAAAGCCCTGCTCCCAGACGCCCACGGCAATACCGGCCAGGCCCGCTGCTCCAAGTGCCGTAGTTTCAACGACATCCGGCCTTGCTACTCGGACGCCGAGAACGTCGGATTGAAATTGCATGAGCCAGTCGTTGGCCGCCGCCCCTCCATCGACCTTGAGTTCTTGGAGCTCAACGCCAGACACGCGTTCCATGGCTCGGGCCACGTCAATCGTGCTATAGGCCATCGATTCCAATGCCGCGCGCACCAGATGCTCGCGCGAAGTGCCCCTTGTAATTCCCACGATCGTCCCCCGCGCCTCGGCCTCCCAATACGGTGCACCCAGCCCGACCAGGGCAGGAACGAAGTAGACGCCCCCGTTGTCGGCGACACTTCCCGCCATTGCACCGGTTTCTCGGGCGTCCGAGATCAAACCGAGCTTGTCCCTCAGCCACTGCACCACAGCCCCGGCTATGAATACCGAACCCTCAAGGGCAAAGGTAGGTTCCCCAGCCGCATTGCACGCCACTGTCGTGACGACTCCTCCTCCTTCCCGGCTCGCGCCAGCTGCATCACCCACGTTCATGAGTAGAAATGCTCCGGTTCCGTAGGTGCACTTGGCTTCACCGGGCTGCCAGCACCCCTGCCCGAACAACGCCGCCTGCTGGTCGCCAGCAATGCCAGCGATGGGAATCTCCTGACCGAAGAGGGCTGCATCGGATACACCAACTACCTCACTGGACCTTCTGATATCAGGCAGGCACTCACGAGGCACCCCGAACAGGCGTAACAGATCCTCGTCCCAATCGAACCCCCGGAGACCGTACAGCAGGGTACGGGAGGCGTTGGTATGGTCGGTGACAAAGGCACCGCCAGACGTGAGCCTGTGAACCAGCCACGAATCGATCGTTCCGAACACTGCGGCACCATCCTCCGCCCGGTCCCGCAGACCCGGCACGTTCTCGAGCAGCCACTCGATCTTCGTGGCCGAGAAGTAGGGATCCCAGACCAAACCGGTGCGCGACCTCACGTAGTCCGCCCCGAGTTCTCTCTCGAGCATCCGGCACCGATCTGCGGTTCTTCGATCCTGCCACACGATGGCCCGATGGAGGGGTTCCCCGGTAGATCGGTCCCATACCACCACCGTCTCTCGTTGATTCGTGATGCCGATGGCCGCCGGTATCGCTCCGGCCTGGCTCAAAGCTTCCCCGGCTGCTTCCACGGTGACATTCCAGATCTCCACTGGATCGTGCTCTACCCAACCTGGTTGCGGAAAGTGTTGCGTAAACTCACGGTACCCCCTCCCCAGGATCGCTCCCTCGCCGGAGAAGACGAGCGCCGTTGACCCAGTGGTGCCCTGATCGAGCGCTAGGACGCTAGTCGACATTGGCTGCCTCGCGACGGAGAGCACGGGATATGCTGTCCTGGTACGGTGATTCCAGGAGGCCTACGTCCGTCACCAGAGCAGTAACGTACCTGGCCGGCGTGA
>JARRLJ010000138.1:0-5302 GCA_037387025.1 Gemmatimonadales bacterium | reverse complement strand
CCGGCCGTCGTGGGGACTGGTCGTCCGCGCTACCTCTGCCCAACTCCGTGCCCCAACCATATCTCCTTCTTCAACCGCAGCGTCGGCCCGTTCGAGCAGCCGCTCGATATCCTCGTCAGATTCGGCCCCCTCCTGCTGATCAACGGTCGGCTCATGCAACATGAGAATCCCGGCACTCTCCAGACCGAAGATCGCCTTGGCTACCTCGAACTCCGATCGTCCCAGCGACGTCGCCACGCCTCGTACGTCTCTCTCATTGTCCACCGCCGCCAATAGCTCCCACTCGGTCGGCAAAAGATCTAGGTATCCCTCTCGCTTCTCTGCCGGATCGTAAGGCGTGAATTTGGGAATCACCCCCAGATGAGGAATCTTCCGTTCAATCAACGACCACTCATCTATGCGACGGGCTCCTTCCATGAGTAGTGACTCGGTCGCGATGCTCACCCGCTCCTCGGGAGCGAGTTCCGGTAGCTCACCCTCAACAAAAGAGAAGTAGCCCTCGTGCCAACCTACCAGCTCGAAGATTACTTCTTCTACTTGGAACCGGACCTGCCTCTCCAGATCTCGCTGCGACAGCGCTTCGATACTCACCAGGATTTCTCCCAACTTCCTGGTATCACCTTTCTCCTGCATGTCACGCGCGACGTTCAGGTCCCCCTCACTGATCTTGCCCGAACTCACCAGCATGTTGCCCAATAGATGTGGGTTGCTGTCGATCTCCGCGTAGACAACGGAGCCATTCTCAAAGTAGACGCTGCCACTGTTGTGGCGGAGCTTAGAGGTGGCTGTGAGCTTCCCGGTCTTCCTACTGAGGTCCAGCAGTTGGAAGATGTCGTGGATGCCCATCTCCTTGAGTGGCCCTTCGATCGCCATTCTAGGCCACTCCGGTCTTGAAGATGTGTTTGAGATCGAGTGCGGACCGCGCGTGTTTCCTTGCTTCGCGCGCATACGGACCATCGGGAGCTATCTGGATGACGCGATCCCACCGCTGGACGGCTTCGGTGTAACGCCGCAGGCGCGCCATGACTACGCCCGCAAAGAAGTGAGCCCCGACGTTCTGGTCGTCGAAGGCCAAGATCCTCTCGAACGCCTCGAGGGCCGTGTCCAGGCGCCCGTCTTCGAGTAGTGAGTGCCCCAGACTAAGCATCGCGTCGACATCGGACGGATCGGCGGCGAGCACCTCAACCAGCATGTTCACCGCCAAGCGTGGCATGCCTGCTTTTCTGTAGACACGGGCCAGAGCCAAAGCCGCTTCGGAGAAAGACGGCAGTGCCTCGAGTGCGGCACGGTACGATAGCTCGGCCGCCTTCCAGTCCTCTCGGACCTCGTGAACGCGACCCAGATCGACACGCACTTGGGCAAACCTGGGCTCCAGTGCCAGTGCACCCTGATAGGCCTGCTGAGCGGACTCGAGATCTCCCATCCCAAACGCAATGTCGCCCTCTAGTTTGAGCAAGTCCGCGCGTTGCGGGGCCCGTGCTCGTGCCACCTGGAGCGACTCCAGTGCGAGCGCGGGATCGCCTCCGGCAAGACGGCACTCCGCCAGCGTCACCAAGATGTCCACATCCTGCTGGTGCTCGGCCGCGAACTCAGTTGCGTCTTCGACGGCCTCTGCTCCCCTTCCGAGGGCAAGCAGCTGTCGAATCTCTCCGAGACGCGCATCCTTGCGGCCGGCGTCCAATTCACGGGCGGCCCGGTAGCGTTCGAGGGCTTCGCCGTGAAGCCCCCGCCGCACAAAGATGTCCGCAGACAGAACCTGGGTCTCCACGGCATCTGCCCCGCGCGACGCCGCCCGATCGGTTTCGGCGGCAGCCAGGTCCAGCAAGCCCTTGTTCATGTAGTCGCGTGCAACAGCCAAGGGATCACTGGGTGCAGCTCCGTCGGGCTTCGGTGGTGCTTGGTCCAGCTCGGTAAACAACTGGTCGATCACCTGCTGATCGAAGCTGATTGCCTGTGACGCGTCGGCTGATACGTCCGCCGAGATTTCCGGAATCACGGAGATCGACGGATCTTCGTACTGCAGGTCAATGCCCAACCTGAACTTTTGTGGCACGTAATACGGATCGATGGTCTGCGCTCTAGTCACCGCCCGCAGAGCGCCGTCGTAGTCGCCCAGGCTCGATAGGGCAAAACTGAGGTTGTAGTGTGCCTCGGCCATTTCGGGGTCCGTCTCCACGGCGCGCGCGAATGCGCTCCGCGCGTCGGCAGGTCTACCCAATTCATTCAGGACCAACCCGATGCCGTTCCAGGCAGGAGCGTTGCTGGCATCGGTCTCGAGTACCTTGCGATACGCCTCGAGCGCCAACTGCAAGCGCTTCAGCTTGAGCAGTAAGAGACCGAGATTGAGCTGCGGTGTGGCGAGCCCTGGGTCGGCACGCACGGCCGCCGTAAAGGTCGTGATGGCTTCCTCGTGCTTGCCCTCTTGCGCCAGAATGATAGCAAGGTTGTTGATCGCCAGCGCGTGCTTGGGATCGTGCTTCATCGCGCACTGGTATGAGTCTGCCGCGTCGGCAAACTTGCCCATCTGATGCAGGACAACACCCCGTTCATTCCACAGCTTGACCTTCCCAGGCGTTTCCCCCAACAGGGCGTCGTACAACTCCAATGCAGCCGGGTGGTCGTGCAGCAAGAGGTACACTTCAGCCGTGGCGTTCCGAACCAGCTCGCGGTCCTCTCCTAGTTCCAGTGCCAGGCGGTATTCACGAAGTGCTTCCTGGTAGTATCCCTGGCGGCGAAACGCCAGCCCGAGATTGTAGTGCGCGGGAGCCGCATCCTCTGCTTCAGCGGATGGTAGTTCGTGCGGCCCACTCCCACGGACGCCCGTCAGTCGTTCGATGGAGAGATTTGTCTGAGCTCTTCCGTAGGTGGGATTGAGTTGAATGGCTCGCTTGGTCGCCTCTCGCGCCTCGTCATGGCGTCCCATGTCGCCCAATACGAATGCGATCAAGTATTGGGCGTCCGCGTGGTCCGGAGCCAGTTCGACGACCCTTTGCAGTGCCTCGTAGGCCTCCTGATTGAGCCCCTTGTTGTAGTAGGCCTCCCCCAAGTAGAAATGGACCACGCTACTATCGGGATCCAATTCAACCGCCCGCTGCAGCCATTCAATAGCAGTCTCCAACTGTCCCTGATTCTTCTCAGCCAGCGCCAGTTGAACTACGGCCGCCACGTCCTGGGAATCGCGCGCGACCAGGGTCTGCAACTCGCTGATTGCGGCATCATACTGCCCCAGCGACGCATATGCCCGTCCCAGCTCCCAGCGCGCCTCGCGAGCCTCCGGATCGGCACGTAGTTCCTCACGTAACTCGGTTACACGGCGGTCGTAGTGGCCCGAGCTCTGGTGGGCTAACTCCAGATTGCGCTGTACCACCTGCATTTTCGAGTCCAACTCGAGCGCGTTCGAGAACTGCTCGACGGCCTCGACCGTCATCTCGTTCAGGTAGTACAGGACACCTAGGTTATTGTGGGCTCCCGCGTCAGACGGATCGATCCGGTGAGCGAAAGAGCGGAGAACTTCACGGTCCTGTTCGGTGAGCGCCATTACCCATCAGGTCAATTGAATCGCGTCCAGAATCGCCTTGAGAGAGGCAACGTCAGGAAGCAGAAGGAAGTGCCCTTTGAGTTTGCGGCCCGCTTCTTCGAAATGAAAGTCCGTTTCCACGCAGAAGATAGCATCCCAGTCTCTTCCGAAACCGAGGTGTGCCGTTGTCAGGACGGCCGTAGCAGCGTCGATCTCGAGACTCGGCACCGAGGGCAGCAACATCATCCCCATGAAATCGGACAGTGCATTCATGTAAGCGCCGCCCAAGATATTGCCCGCCTCCTTCACACCGGATTGTTCCAGTTCAGTGAGCGCTGTTGTTGTCCCTGGCTCTCTCTTCAACAACAGATCGCATAGCAGCCTGGCGTTCTCTTCCGGCATCATGAGCAGCGTCCGTCCCGTGAGGTCGCCAAGCATGTGCATTAGGACCGCCACCACCACTTCCTCGGGGTCTGGCAGTAGATCGGAAAGGTCCTCGAGACCGGTCACCCTAATCGTGGGGACACTGATCATGATTCGACGGTCGGTCATCTGCGACAAGGCCGTTGCCGCATGACCGGCTCCTATGTTGGCTACCTCTTTGAGAGCATCCAACTGCAGTGCCTCGAGCTCATGCATATCTTCCATAGCGTCTCCTAGACAAACCCGCCAGCATCCAAAATCAGCACTGGCGAGCCATCACCGAGTATCGTCGCCCCACTGAATATCGGCAGAGTACCACTGGGCGGATCAAACGATTTTACCACAATTTCCTGCTGGCCGGTCAAGGTATCGACAACCAGACCTGACTTCCTTCCTCCGATCTGAAGTATCACGACCGGCCTCCTGACTGGAGGATCGCCGGGGACATCCACGACATCTCGCAAATCGACAAGGGGGATGACGTCGCCACGGTACTTGAGGCCATCTTGGCCATCCACACCAGCTATCGCCGCGGCTTCGAGCTCAATCGTCTCCGCCACGTGCGTGATGGGTAGAACGTAGCACTCCCCGCCCACCTCGGCCGTGAGCGCACGCACAATCGCCAGAGTAATCGGCAGCTGCAGCGTGAAAGTGGTACCCTCGCCCCGCTGAGTCCACATCTCCAATCCCCCACCCAGGGACCTCAGATGGGTCGCCACCACGTCGATTCCGACACCCCGCCCCGAGACATCAGACACTTCCTGCGCCGTGCTGAATCCGGGCCTGGCGAGCAAACGCATCAGTAGCTCGTCCGTAAGGTTTTCAACTTCCTCGTCCACCAAGCCATTCTGCTTGGCATCATCCAGGATCTTCTGCCGATCGATTCCCCTTCCATCGTCGCTCACCTTGATCGAGACCTTTGCCTTCTCTCTGACCGCTGACAGGACTATTCGTCCCGCGGGTGGTTTGCCGGCCGCCTTACGCTGCTCCGGCGGCTCGATGCCATGATCCACAGCGTTGCGGAGCAGATGAACTAGTGGATCCCCGATCTCGTCTAGTATTGCCCTGTCCAGCTCGATGTCTTTTCCTTCCACCTGGAATTCGATCTGCTTCCCTAGCTGACGGGCCAGATCGCGCACCAGTCTGGGGAACCGGTCAAAGATCTGCCACACCGGTGTCATTCTGACCTGGATGATTTCTGCCTGGATATCGGCCGTGAGGCGGGAGACCTTCATTGTGACATCTTCCAACTCAGCATCTGCGCTCTTGACCGCGATCTGATTGAGTTGGTCCCGAGAGGTCACGAGTTCTCCGATCAGGTTCATCAGAGTGTCCACTCGCTGCAAGTCGATCCTGACATGC
>JARRLJ010000137.1:0-5890 GCA_037387025.1 Gemmatimonadales bacterium | reverse complement strand
TCGTCGTGCAAGCCTCCCAGGGCCTCCCCTAACCGCTCGACCTCATCGGTGCTCAACGGCGGTCTGCTTGCCTTGGCATTGAGCCACATCCGCATGCCGAGAAGTCCAAATGTGCCCACGCCCAAGAGCGCTATCAGCGGCGCGATCGTGTTCAGTATTTCAGGAGTCATCGATATCCCCGCAAGTTCAGAATCTGGTGGGGGCCGGTCTCACCACGTTCACTATCACTATCTACGCTACGAGCCCGGCTGCAAGTTTCGTCAACCTGCTACCACCCTGCTCTACCTCAATAGTTGCTATTTCGTGAGGTCCGAGAGAAAGTTCGACCTCCCTCGTACTCTTGAGATCGAGACCCGAGCTCCGTTCTTCGAGCAAGTTCGACCGCCAGGCACCTCTCAAGTCAAGACCGAACCGCAGCGTCTCTTCCACGGCTCGGTCCGTGATATTGTAGAGGCGCACGACTACCGTCTCTCTAGTTTCGTGCTTCTTCACAGCACTCACGCATGTCAGTGGGGAACTCTTGCTGAGTAACCCTTCTTCCCCAGGGACATGTTTGTCTGCAACTCCTTGAATGGAAAGCACAAAGCAACGGCACCTTGTAACGCTGCGCGATGCCCATCACATCTGCGTCGAGGTAGCTACCGGAAAAGGCAACTACGGCATACTCGTAGTGTCTTTTGCCAAGACACTGTGCATCCGGTGTGTGCAAGGTGGGACCGGCATTGTAGTAGCCACGTGTCTCGAAATCGTCGCGCGACAGCCACCCCACAGATCGGAATAGGGTGAGCGCTAGCGTGACTTCTCCGGATTCGCTCTTCTTCGCTTGGATCTCGGGCAATCCGCGGTTCAGGACGGCCAAGCCCCGCTGACCATCTTGAATCAATGAGAACGACTGTTGCGGGTAGGTACCTGACGGTGCCTGGCGCCATCCCTCCCCACTCGCCTGATCCACCGGCCGATGGTTGATGTAGAAATGTCCATCCGACACAACCGTATCAGCTACGATCCCCGTCGGGAACTCCGCACGCAGTCGGTGGTCTTTGGCTTGGTTGTCGAAATCCAACTCTACCTCCACGGCACGACTCCCCTGCCGCAGACCCACCCGTGTGCACACGCGGCAGTCTACGACATCCGGACTCCGCCGCTGTCGATCTGGATTGATCGCCACCGGTAGGCTCATGACACATTCTGCCTCGAGCTGCCCCCAGAGACGACCGCCCTTGAGCACACGTATCTCTCCTGCGATCCGGTGCGATTCGACAGTTTGTGAATAGGCACAGGGTGAATAGTCGTACTCATCACCTATGTCTTCGGTATCTTCTAGCTTGTTCAGTCCCGTATACACATGCCCGGTGGCCTTCTCTTCCAAGTCGAAGCTGCCGTTGGAGTGGAGCGTGACGCGATAGAACTCGTTCTCCACGGTATTGTCGGAAACGGTCACCGAGCCGGCCGGAAGCGTGCCAGGAACAGACGTCTCCACGCCTGTCTTCTCCCGCAAGAAGAACTGCCTGTGCCCCAGCCCTGGCAGATTCTCAGCCAAGAACCGGATAGCTAGAAGGCAATCGCGGCTGCCGTTGCGAATCTCCTTGCTCGATATCCGATCGCCGAAATTCTCCTTGTAGGCCTCGAACTGAGTCAGTTGGCGCGGGCCGTACAATTCAGTGCGATAGTCGACCCCCCAGAATGGCTCCATGTACCAAACATCAGCGATCTCGCAGGAGACTTCGTTGCCATCCTGGTCAAACAGTCTCAGCCGTTCGATGGCGACGTCTCTCTGCCGCAGCACCACCAGTCGTTCGACAACGTCAACGCGTGCCTCGGGCAACGTGTTCGCCACACAAACTGCCGTCTCCCGATCCTCATCTGCAATTCGAGCGAACGTTGGAGCAAGGTACTTCAGTTGGTGACACAGGATCTGCTCACCCGTCCCGATGACACTGCTGAAACGCGACTCCATCTGACGGTGGACTTCGTCCGTGCTGCATCCACATATGGAGTCATGGGGGTGGTTTTGCAGTAGGAGCTTCCACGCACGATCAATCAACCCACTCTGATACGGACGGCCGAAGAAGTAGTGTGTATATGCGGACCACGGCTCCACGGCGTGCGTCAACAAGATCTGCGCGTAGTCGTTTGTCTGTTTTAGATAGGTGCGGGACGACCAAACTCCGGACAGGATATGGTGGAGTCGTCCCTGGTCCAGCTCTCCGGTGTGCCGACTCTCGACGAACCCCGCGTCCCTGACAGCCTCGAGGTATTCGCTCAGGCTCGCGTGCCGGAAATCAGTATCGGGAAACTCGCGGCGAAGAGCTTCCATAATACGGCTGAAGTCCCGCTGGGGTGGAAAGTGGTCACAACCATTGTTGATCAAGTACACTTGGCCCTGCGACAATTCGGCCATCTTGGCGAACAGCTCCCGGATGCGATGAACCGCGTGCACGACGTCGATCGCACGTTGCGTGTGCACCTCCCATTCTTCACGATGCCCAAGGCCTCCGGCGTTGCAGTAACCACCACACTGATTGATCGCCAACACTTCACTTCCATCTGGAGCCTGCCAGATGTACTCGTAACCGGTGCGCTCGATCTCCGCACCATTCCCCCGTGTGTAGATAAACGAGTCTATTCCTGCCTGCCTCAGGATCTGCGGCATCTGAGCTATGTGCCCAAACGAGTCCGGCATGTATCCCACCTTCTGCACCCCACCGAATTGGCGACATATCCGGTGCCCCACCACCAGGTTACGCACGGTGGCCTCGGCACTCACTAGGAACTCATCGGGCAGAATGTACCAGGGCCCTATCGATAACTCATTGGCTCTAACGAGGCGCTCGATTCTCTCCCGGTCTGCAGGGCAGGCCTGCAGGTAGTCTTCGAGAATGATTGCCTGTCCGTCCAACAAGAAGTGTCTGAATTCGGGATCTTGCTCGAGCGCGTCGAGAACCTCTCCGACTACGCCGACCAGACGCACGCGGAATCGGTCGTAGGTCAGATACCACTCGCGGTCCCAGTGCGTGTGGGAGACGACGAACGCCTGTTTCGGAGCGCCTGTCATTCCAGTCCCTACCGGAGCAGATCCAAGGTCACTCACGAGGCTTCGAAACAACGAGCGAAGATCACCACACGCGTCCGTCTTGTCGTATGTGGAACATACGGCCGCCCAGAATCAACGAAGCCGTAAAGAGAGGCTCGGGTGCATACTGACAGGCTAGGCACCGGCGGGTGACGTGCTCGACTCCGGCCCATAGTCAACGCCCAGAGCACGTAGCCGCGCGTAGTGGAATTGAGCCCTGCGATGGAAATCCTTGAAGTCGCGACACTCCTCTGGCGACCAGAGGCACTCCGCCATCGCGAGCAGCCGCGGAAATACCTTGTTATCCACCGTCTCCTGGCGCGCGTGCTCGGTCCACATGCTGCATTCCCCGCCAAGTATGTGTTTTTGCTCTTCACCAGATAGACCGGATGGTATCGGGTCAAGAGCATAGACTTGCTCGAGACTCGTAGTGGCAACGTCATGGTCGAAGTACGCGTGGCTCACAGGAGATACAATCGCATCGTGACCTGAGCGGGCTGCCCGGATCGCTCCTTCCATGCTGCGCCACGATTGCACAGTTGCCGAGTCTGGCAGATCTCCCTCCAAGATTTCATCCCAGCCCACCAGCTTGCGATCGTTCGAGGCGAGGTACTGCGCGATCCGTGCGATGAAGTAGCCATGAAGTCCGTGTTCGGCCCCGAGGCCCTCCGTCTTCATCCTTTGATGACAGCGTGAACACTCGCTCCAGCGAGTTGTGGGACATTCATCACCGCCAATGTGGATGTACTCACTGGGGAACAGTTCCATCACTTCGGCCAGCACATCCTGGAGGAAATTGAACACCGAATCGTTCCCTACACAGTAAACGTCGTCGAAGATACCCCAATCCGCGGCCACCTCGAAGGGACCCCCGCTGCACGACAACTCCGGGTATGCCGCTAGGGCCGCCAGGGCATGACCCGGCATTTCGACTTCCGGTATGACTAGTACATGACGGCTTGCGGCGTAGTCCACCACCTCGCGTATGTCTTGCTTCGTGTAGTAGCCTCCGTACCGAGACCCGTCTTCTCCGGCGCGCCAGGCTCCGACCTCGGTGAGCTTCGGATATCTGTCAATGTCGATCCGCCATCCCTGATCCTCGGTCAGGTGCCAATGGAACCGATTCATCTTGTAATGAGCCAACAGATCGAGGTAGCGTTTGACAAACGCCTTGGTCATGAAGTGCCTGCAGCAGTCGAGCAGCATGCCACGCCAGGCAAATCGTGGCGCATCATGGATCCGCACAGCTGGGACCGCCCACGGCAAATCAGTGGACCGGTGGTTGTCGCACTCTATTTCGCTGGGCAAGAGCTGTCGCAATGTCTGTACAGCGTAGAAGGCTCCAGCCGCACGTGCCGCCATCACGACGACCCCCTCCGAACTGACATCCAACACGTAGCCCTCGTCGCCCAGGTCGGATTCAAATCCTCTGCGGGTAAAGGTGATGCTCTCCCCGGGTATGTCAGTCGACGAAATCATGGTCGGCGAGATTCGAAGCGCTGTAGCTGCTGAGAGGATATCGGAGAGAAACGTCGCACTACTCCACAGTTCCTCGCATCCTTCCTCAACCAGGATCTTGGTTTCCGAAGAGGGTGAGAAAGATCCTCCTTGAATCCGTATCTTGGCGGGCGCCGGGATAACGTGTACCGCTCCATCCATTAGAAAGGCTTCTCCGGATTCAAGTCTTGCGACGGCATCTGCTTGAGTTTACCGTCCGAGGCCGTTTGTTCAAGGCTCAATAGAACAGGAGAATGGAAATGGATCAGATCGATTTCGAGGTGATCCTCGAGCAGTTAACCACCCTCTTCACTGCTTGGGGTCTAAAGATCCTCGGCGCGGTTGCAGTTCTCATCATCGGTCGCATGGTAGCCCGGTGGGCGCGCCGTCTGATTACCAGGGTCATGTCGCGAGGTACGGCGGATGCGACGCTGGTGCCGTTCGTATCCGGGCTAGCTTACTACCTGATTCTGGCATTCGTGGCCGTCGCTGTGTTGGGCATGGTAGGTGTGCAGACCGCTTCGATGGTAGCAGTGCTCGGTGCCGCTGGCCTTGCGGTAGGTCTCGCTCTGCAGGGAACGCTGTCAAACTTCGCTTCCGGCGTGATGCTGCTCGTCTTCAGACCGTTCAGCGTCGGTGATTACATCGATGCCGGTGGAACAACCGGGAGTGTCCAAGCGATCGGGCTGTTTTCAACTACATTGAACACACCCGACAACGTCAACATCGTGGTCCCCAACTCGGCCGTGTACGGCAGCACGATAAAGAACTACGCTGCTAATCCAACGCGACGTAATGATATGGTGGTCGGAGTCTCATACGACGACGATTTGGAACTCGCGGTGCGCACCATCCGGCGCGTGCTCGACTCCGACGACCGTGTGCTGAAAGACCCCGAACCTGTGGTAGCCATAAGTGAGTTGGGAGACTCTTCAGTAAACATCGTTGTCCGCCCGTGGTGTACCGAGGAAGACTACTGGAACCTGCGATTTGACATGATTCGTGCACTGAAGGAGCAACTCGAGGGAGCAGGGTGCTCGATCCCCTATCCACAGCGGGACGTGCACATGCACCAGGTTGGTGCGTAGGGGCACAATGCGTCCGGCAACCGCCCACGGTATGTCGCATCCATAGCGACCTTGTTCGGCATGTCCGTACGAGCTGCATGACTACGGACAAGGCCGACCCTGTTGACGCTGCCGACAGACCCAGCTACTCGCGTCGCAGTACTTCCACTGGATCGAGTCGGCTGGCCCTCAGGGCAGGAACCGAGCAGGCGGCTGCAGCAACGACTGCAAGTGCAACTGCAACTCCGATGTA
>JARRLJ010000136.1:0-5344 GCA_037387025.1 Gemmatimonadales bacterium | reverse complement strand
CCGAGAGGGAGACTGCTGGCGTTGGTGGTGTACGGCACTGAATCGTCGGTTGGGTTGGTGCAACTCTTCTTCGAGGATTTGGTGAAGGATCTCAGGGCTGCATGCCCGGCTGAGGAGCCCAAGAAGCCGGTTATTGCTACTGATTTTGAACGTGACTTGAACGAGAGTCTGGCGACTTTGTTTCGGCGGTGATTGATGCCACTAGTGAATTTCACTACCCGCGAGATCACTTGTAAGATCGTCTACTACGGTCCTGGAAGATCCGGCAAGACGACCAACCTCCAGTACATCTACGGGTGCGTTCCTGAGAGTCGCCGGGGCAAGATGGTGTCACTCGCCACGCGGACGGATCGCACGCTGTTCTTTGATTTCCTGCCGCTGGAACTCGGCACCATATCGGGGTTCACGACGCGGTTCCAACTGTACACGGTTCCGGGGCAGGTATACTACAACGCCACCCGCAAGCTGGTGCTTCAGGGAGCGGACGGTGTTGTCTTCGTGGCCGACAGCCAGGCCCGGCAATTGGATGAGAACATCGCCAGCCTCCAGAACCTGCAGGTCAATCTGCTGGAGCAGGAAGTGGACGTTCGCACCGTGCCGCTCGTCCTGCAGTACAACAAGCAAGATCTTCCTGCCGATCTGATCTTGGGACCAAACGACTTGGATGGCGCTTTGAACTTCAGGGATGATCCGAGCTTCCCTGCCGACGCGTTGACGGGTGTGGGCGTGTTCGAAACGCTCAAGAGCATATCGGAACGAGTACTGCGCAAGTTGAGTGAGGAGTCTCCTGGGTGACGGCCGAGCTGAATCCCCGTTTTGACTTCGAGACCTTCCGCATTGCGCCGGGGAATGAGCTGTTGGTGAGTGCGGGTCGTGCCGTGGCCCAGCGGCTGGGTAGCGCATACAACCCGCTCTGTCTTCATGGAGGGGCTGGGCTTGGTAAGACGCATTTGCTTACTGCCATCGGGCGCCTGGCCCAAGCCGGAGGAGCTTCCCCCAGCGTCGAATACCTGACCCCGGAACGATTAGCGGAGTCTTTCCACGCAGCAACATCGGCGGGTCAGAGCGACGCCTATCGCAATCGGCTGGCCGACATGGATCTGGTGTTGATCGACGATATCCATCTCGTGGCCCAACGACCTGAGATACAGAGCGAACTGCTGCGACTGCTACCTATGTTGCAGGCCGGCGGGAAGCAGATCGTTCTCGCGAGTCTGGATCCCCCAACCGATATCCAGGGACTGGACCCACGATTGATCTCCTTGTTGTCGAGTGGCCTCGTGGTGGACATCAATCCACCGGATCGCCAGACCAGGCTCGCCATCCTGCAGGACCGGGCTGAGGAACGCGGCACAACGTTCGAGAGTGGTGTGCTCGAGATGGTTGCGTCAGCCCAAATCACAAATGTCCGGGAACTCATCACACTGCTGAATCGGTTGGTGGCGCTCGAGGCGGTGGGCGAGACAAAACTAACTCCGGAAGCTGCGCGATCGCTATTGCTAGGGGAAGCACTCATGGTGGCGGACGAAGAAGTAACTGCGTCCCAAGCGGAAGCAGCAGATGAGTTCGAAGAGTTTCTTTCCGATGTCAGCGAAGCCGTGCAGCACCAGATCGAAGGCTGGCGAAAGCAGCTCAGCAATGCTGTCGAGCGCTGGCGTGGGGAGGGCTTCGAAACCGGAAGGCTGGAAGAGCTCTTCGATCAGAACTCTCCGATGCCCGTAGAAGCTGCCATCGAGGAATTCGAGCGTGACGTTCAACAGCTCGGCAGGCTGCGAAACTCGGTTGCGGCCGCCGACCCGACCAAGGCAAGCGATGCTGTATTCCTGGATCCGGATCGGATAGCCGAGGCGCAGGTCTTGGCAGACAGCCTGGCCGCGGAGGTGGAACCGCCCCCCGGGCCTTCGGCCGCGTGGACTTTTGAAACTTACATTGAAGGCGAGGCCAACGCTTCGGTCGACGAGGTTGCCAAAAGAGTCTCCATGAATCCGGCGAACGAAGCAAATCCGCTGGTCCTCGTCGGGTCGACCGGTGTCGGGAAGACGCATCTGCTTCACGCAATTGGAAACGCTTTGCTCGATCGGGGGGTTGCCCCCGTAGCGTGTTTCTCGAGTCAAGATTTCCATGACATGATTGCCAAGGCAGGCGAGCGGGGCCAACTCGACCCTTGGTCGGCCAGGCTCGGAGCCGTGCCAGCGCTGCTGGTGGACGATCTCCACTTGCTGAAGGATCGCGAAGATACTCAGCGAGAACTCGCCGAGCTGGTGCAGCGGATTCTCAGTGCACCAGGACAGGTGGTCTTGACTTCCAACACCCCTCCAGAGCAGACCGAAGGACTCTGTGACGAGCTGAGAACTCGGTTGGAGAACGGTACTATAGTCACGCTCGCGGGTCCCGATCGCAAGCTCCGGCTTGCGCTAGTGTCGCGCATGCTCGAAGAGCGGGTGGGATCAGCGGATCCCGAACTGGCAGACTACCTGGCGGATCGTCCTGCCGAGTCTGCCAGGGCCGTGATGGGACTGGTCAAGCGCGTGCTGGAGGCAGCGGATGCGAGCGGGGGTGCTGCTTCAGCGGCGGTCGCTCGGGAGCTGATTGAAGGCGCCGCTCCCAAGACCCCTCGGCCTTCGGCGCGCATGCGGACTAGCGGGGTTGTGATCTCACCGACAGGTGGCGTCAAGAGTCGCGAGAAGATGATCTGGAATTGGCCCGATCCTGCCGAGCGACTGATTGAGGAACTCACCTAGTGGCTATAAAAGGAAGTCTCAAGGAAGCGTCATTACCTGACGTACTCCAGCTGCTGTCGCTGGGGCGGAAGACCGGATGTTTGTCGATAACGGACAGGTCGAGCCTTGGGTACATCTTCTTCGACAATGGCCGGATCTGCTACGCCACCGTCGTGAATCGGCGTGATCGCCTGGGCGACATACTGTTCAAGAGTGGGCGAATAACGCAGGAGCAGCGGGATCAGGCAATAGAGCTGCAGGGGCAGGAGAGAGACAAGAAAGTCGGTGAGATCCTCGTTCAGATAGGAGCTATCTCGCGCGAAGAACTGGAGCACTTCATCCGTCTGCAGATAGAGGAGGCCGTCTATTTCCTGTTCACGTGGAGAAGGGGAAGTTTTACTTTCGAGAGCGACGTGCGCCCCCACAGCCAGGATTTTCTGGTCTCGATCGATCCAGAGGCACTATTGCTCGAAGGTGCCCGCAGAGTCGATGAGTGGAGCCTGATCGAGAAGAAGATTCCCTCTTTCGACGTTGTATTCAAGATAGACAAAGAGCATCTAGAATCAGCGGATGTCACGCTCACTGCAGAACAAGAGCAGATCGCGCCGCTGTTGGATGGTTCCCGTGATGTCGGCACTGTCATAGAAGAGGCTGGCCTCGTTGAGTTTGAAGTCGGCAAAGCTTTGTATGGGTTGATTACCGCTGGTTTCGTCCACGCCGTCGGTCGGAGCGAAGGTGGGCAGAAGAGAGAAACGGCAAGCGTCCGCATCGACGAGCACAAGAACCTGGGCGTGGCGTTTTACAGGACTGGAATGTTCGACGAATCGTTGCGCGAGTTCCGGCGCGTTATCGATCTCCAGCCGTCCGATGGCACGACTTACTTTCACATCGGCTTGATTTACTTCAGGCAGGCGCAATGGGAACAAGCGATAGAAACATTCAAGCATGCAATTGAACGGGGTGGGTCGCGGCCGGCCGTGCTGTACAATCTCGCGCTGAGCTACGAGAAGAATGGGCAACTCGATGAGGCCGAAGCGACATACGCCGAAGCTGCCGCTCGCTCCCGTCGTGATGCTCGCATCATGACCGGGTGGGGCGTGTCCGCTCTCAGGCGAGGGGACTTCGAGGTTGCGGCAGGACGGCTCGATAGGGCCAGGGAAGTGGCTGGCGATCAAAAGTTGAACGCCGTTTGGTACTGGGCTCGTTCTCTGTCGGCTGCGGAGCTGGGAGACTTCGAGGAAGCGGAGTCAGTGCTTCGAGAGGGCGCTGGTCTCTATCCGGAGAACAATGTGTTGCGCAATAATCTGGGAGCCTTGCTGGAGATCTTGAATCGTGTGGAAGAGGCTGAGGAACTCCTCAGGGATGCCCTCGCCGACGAACCGTCGTTACCGCAATTGTCGAAGAATCTCGGAGATCTACACTACCGATCGGCTCGCTATGACGATGCATGGGATGCATATCAGCGCGCAATCAAGCTGCAACCAGCATTGGGTGACGATGTCTTCTTCAAGTTGGGCAACATTGCCTACAAGAGGATGGATCGAGAACTGGCGTCCGAGTATTGGAAGCGCGCCCTGGAACTCAATCCCAATCACGAGCTGGCGCAAACGAACCTTGAAACGGTGAGTGCACTGAGGTGAAACAGCGGCAACGCGATCCCGACCTTGCGGGGTTGGTGAAGAAGATAGCGCGGGACCGCGGGTTCGGCTTCGACGCGTACAAGGAGAGTTGCCTCAAGCGTCGCGTGGCGGTGCGAATGCGGGCAAACGGAGTCGGGAGTTACGAGGAGTACGCTGACCTGTTGGACAGGGACAATGGGGAGTATGAGCGACTGCTAGACACTTTGACAATCAACGTGACCAAGTTCTACCGCAACCGGGATACGTGGGATGCGATCGCAAAGCGGGTGCTTCCGGCACTCTGGGAACGGCGGGACGGTGAAGTGCGTTGCTGGTCGGCCGGGTGTTCTTCGGGAGAGGAGCCATACACCGTTGGGATCCTGTTCAGTGAGGTGGCCCGCAACAGTCCGGTCGCCGCCGGATCAGTCAGGATCGACGCTACGGATTTCGATCGCCGCAGTCTTGAGCAGGCGGGAAGCGGCGTGTACGAGGACGCCGCCCTCGAGGAAATGCCTGCAGATTTGGTTACCCGCTACTTCTCAGACGGTTCGCCTCGGACAATCAAAGCTGAGGTACGGTCCTTGGTACGGTTTCTGAGGCACGACATAACGCGCGAGAGGCCGCCGGCACCACCCTACGATCTCATCATTTGTCGCAACGTATTGATCTACTTCGACCGCGATACCCAGCAACGCTTGGTCTTACAGTTCATCGATTCTCTCAACCCCGACGGCTATCTGGTGTTGGGCCGTGCCGAAACTCTGTTCGGCGAAGCCCGAGCGCAACTTGAGCTGGAGGACCCTAGAGAGCGAATCTACAGGCGACCGTGACACGCCCCGCCAAGTTGGTTCGACTCGGCGCCATCGCCGTCAGCAATGGGGGGGAGACGCTCTCCGCGCTCGGTTTGGGGAGCTGCGTGGCAGTGATCGTCCACGATCCCAAATCGTGCGTTGGTGGACTGGCTCACGTTGTTCTGCCATCGCAGTCACTGTCCCGGGCCCGGGC
>JARRLJ010000135.1:0-12890 GCA_037387025.1 Gemmatimonadales bacterium | reverse complement strand
GAATCTGAGGCCGTTCGTGGGCGATCGGGGTGGGCCTTTCCAGGTCTTCCGCAGTTATGAAGGCAACTTCTACGCGGCGGTTGGCTATTCGGTAAACAAGTTATTGAAGGGCGAGGATCAGTCGGATGAATCGGCCGATCTCGGGAATCAACCGAGCGTACTAAACGACTTGCTCCAATCGCCGCCCGATTCCGGTCAGGATCAACCGCAGAGATGAGTACATCGAGAAGGGCGGACTCCCATTTGGGCAATGAAATCCTTACGCTGGAGGAAGTCGCGACCTATCTGCGCCTCAAGCCCCAGACCATCTACAAGTGGGCACAAGAAAAGCGCATTCCCGCAGTGAAGTTGGGAAAAGAGTGGCGTTTCCGCCGCATTGTGATAGATCGATGGCTCGATGATCAGATGTTCGGCGAAGGATCGGCATTCGCACATCTAAGGGATGACAGAGCGGAATGAACTGTCTGTTAACAGACGTTTGGAAGGTACATGATAAGGACAGCCATAACTCCGCAGGCTGTTGCCATTGTCGTCGGGTGCAAGTGGGTGTTGATTCAGGTGACGCCAGCGCGCGAGTCTCTTCAATAGGCGAGTCAGCCAGGTGAGTGAGTGCCTACTGCACCCTTCGTGTCTTCCGCTTCATGAAATCCATCAGGATGTACTGACCAAGGGTGATGCTGTTCGTGAAGTAGGCCTTGCCACGTGATATTTCGCATACCTTCTTAACGAATTCGATCAATGCACGCTCCCGTGCCAGCATGAATGTGTTGATCATGACGCCGGAGCGCTTGCATATGGCTACCTCGCGGTACGTTTCCTCGAGGATCCGCGGATCTGTAAATGCGACCGTTGGGCATCGTTAGAGCGGATGGTTTCCCATCGGTGATCATAATGATCTGCCGCATGTCCTTCTTCTGAGCTAGCAGGATCCGGCGAGCCAACTTGAGTCCTTCAGCGGTATTCGTGTGATACGGTCCAACCTGCGCATGCGCGAGTTTCGCTAGGGGGATCTCCTCAGCAGTATCGTGAAATAGTACGACACGTATCGAGTCACCCGGGAACTGTGTCCGGATGAGGTGAGTCAGGGCCAACGCTACCCTCTTGGCAGGAGTAAAACGATCTTCGCCGTAGAGGATCATGGAGTGTGAGCAGTCAAGCATCAACACGGTTGCGGCACTAGACCTGTACTCAGTCTGACGCACCATCAGGTCCTTGTAATCGATGTCAATCGGTACCCGGAGTCCATGCCGAGCCATTGCGTTCGACAGGGTCGCATTGACGTCTATGTTGAGCGTGTCGCCGAACTCGTATGGTTTTGACAAAGCCTCGGCTTCCACACCTGTCGATAGGTGCGATGTTTCGTGGCTGCCGAAGCTCGACTTTCCGACACTTCCCAAAAGGTGTTTCAGCGCTCGGTATCCGAGGAAGTCAATTCCCTTCTCAGTAAGGTTGAACTGTACCTGTCGCGCGGCTGATTCCGCTTGTCCTCCAGTTCCAAACATCGCTTGATGCGCATCCGGCATTTGTGGAATCTGTTCCGTCGTGAGGTAACCGTCGTCAATCAGCCGCTGGATGATCTGGTCCAACAGATCCGCCAGTTGCTGTTCAATCTCTTTGTCGTGCTGTTCATCTCCAGTGGATTCACCTCGGAGAACCTGGAGCATCTCGGGCGTGAGCCTTCCTGACTCGATGAGCTTTTGCAGGATGGCCTGTTTCAGCGATTCGAGAGAGCGATCGGCATCTCCCTGATCAGCTTCGCCCCAGAACGGATGACTCCATGGGCCGCCCGCAAATCCTGACTGCAGCAAGAAATCACTCAGCTCGTCCAGCAGATCTTCGAGATTTAGAGCATCGAGGAGCTCGGGGATGTACTTCGAGTATGTCGTGTATTTCATGCGAACATCTGTGGGTCGAACCCACCTAATCCTTTCCCACTGGCTGGCGGTCTGTCGGGTCGCGACCGAGAGTATCCCAGCTCCTCATTCCTAGATATCCGTTTCTGAGCGACCAGGCCCTCCAAGATCAGCTCACAAGCCGACACCATTGCTGCGGGGTCCTTCTTACCCGCTAGCCCGATGTTCTGAACCAGGTCGAGTAGACCGGTGATAGTTGAAAACCCCTTCAGACAGATGTCGGATCTCTCGTTGGGTGACACCTTCAGTGCGCCGCCGTTATCGAACCACTCTACTACGGCATCACAGTTGGCGCCGCCGGCTCTGGCCTCGAATGTGGCACCGGCCGCTTTGACCACCAAATCCTTTGCTATCGATTCTGCGCCTTGGAGCTCCCCCTCGTATTCCAGCTCGATCTTGCCGGGTATAGCCGGTAGAGAGCCGTAGACGTCCGATACCCGTGGCACCACGTTCTTCTCTTTGGTAAGTATTACGCGCTGTTCGGCGTTCGATATGACGTGTTCCGTGACACTTATCGGTAAGCGTTGGCTCACCCCCGACCTGCGGTCGACACGCTTGTCAGAGCGCGCCTCAAATGCGATACGCTCTATCAGCTCATGAATGAAATCCGGTACCGACACGGGTCGTCCATTTCGGTCGAGCCATGCCTCCTGTTGGGTGATCGCCACGCCCTGATCGACCGTGGCTGGATAATGCGTGATAACTTCGCTTCCAATCCGGTCCTTGAGGGGTGTGATGATCTTCCCTCTTGCCGTGTAGTCCTCAGGATTAGCGGAGAAGACTAGAAGGACATCAAGCAACAGGCGAACCGGATATCCCTTCACCTGAACGTCACCCTCTTGCATGATGTTGAAGAGCGCAACCTGGATCTTTCCGGCTAGGTCCGGGAGTTCGTTGATCGCGAATATACCCCGGTTGCTACGGGGCAGGAGCCCGAAGTGGATGGTCAATTCATCCGACAAGATGTGCCCGCCTCTTGCGGCTTTGATCGGGTCTACATCGCCGATGATGTCGGCGACCGTAACATCTGGCGTCGCCAATTTCTCGACGTAGCGAGCGTCTCGGTGAACCCACTCAATCGGCGCGTCGTCGCCCTGCGCCTCCACAAGTTGTCGTCCGTACTTTGACAGGGGCCGAAATGGACTATCGTTGACCTCGCTCCCCGCCAGGATCGGCAATTCCGGATCGAGCAGGCTGACCAGGGCACGCAGGATCCTGCTCTTGGCTTGTCCCCGCAATCCGAGGAGAATGAAGTTGTGTTTGGCGAGAACTGCGTTGACAACCTGGGGAACAACAGTGTCTTCGTACCCCACAATGCCGGGGAAGATGTCGTGTCCCTCTTCCAGCATGCAGATCAGATTCTGCCGCATCTCGTCCTTTACGGACCTCAGATGGCGTCTAGGATCTCCCCACTCGGTCCGTTTGAGCCCTCCGAGCGTTTTCGGCAATGAACTCATAGCAGTTGGTCCTCAGCCGTGATATACGTCCCTACAACACCCTTCAAACCGCGGTCAGTTCCACCCCTGACAAGCGCAGTGCTAGGATACCATGTCCCCGAATGGGGACCCTCACGGATCCGTCGATGGATCTGATCGGGGCTCCGATATCCCGTCCGAGATAATCGACCACTCGCGCCTCGTTGAATCGGAGCAGGCCAGCGGCAATGTTTATGTCTCGATCAACGCCAAGCAGTTCTTGCACGTATAGTTGAAGCCCGTCATCATCTTGTGCGGTTGCAAGTGCCAAGACGGCTACGCCCACTCGGTCCACATTCAGGATGGTACCGAAAGTAGGCAGTGAACGAGACCCTGTCGGTTCAACCCGAGCCGTCACGAAGGACTCCGCTCCCCACCCAAAGATCCAGGGCATATCAGGACCGGTATACCTTGTCTTCGAATCGAGCCGATAACGGACTGGGCCCCGCTGAGAGTAGCTGACGAGGGTACCGTCTGATTGAACTGAAGTTGTTGGGGTGTCTCGCCCATGGAAAAGGGCCGTGTCATCACTCCCGGTGAGAGTCAACCAACGAAGGTGTTCGAACATTCCCGAGGGAGCGAGAGCTTCCTCGTATCCCGTGGGGACTTCCCAGGTAACCTGCGGGTTGTCGACGGCGAAGGCAAACCGATATTCCAATGCCTGTGAGCTTACCGCATCGGCGTCATTCACTACGTCTACCCACGGAAGTCGATCGTAGACAGTAACTCGCGTGCGAATCGTTCCTTGCCCAGGAGCCCAGCGACGCGCATCGATGTGAGTGGCAACGTCCGGGAGCCGCCATCGAGTCACTCCTTCGAGCCGCGACCCTGAAACAGCGTTCAGGCCGTGCGAACCTGCCCGCGCCCACTCGCGACCGTTGTCGCTATTCATCAGTGAAACGATGGAGCCCGACGAGCTGTCAATGCGCACTCTGTACCGCTCACCCACGACGTCGTATCCAGACGGTACCTCCGTCCAACGATCATCGCTGTCCTTGGCATCGGGAAAGTACGCGTACCCCAGGGCCGGGACGTTGGTCGCGACACGTTCAGTGCCATCGGTCATCCGAACCAGCCCGGACCTGGAGAAAGGTGCTGGATTGAAGACTATGGTACCTGGGACGAGGGCGTCGATATGGGCTGCGATTGCCTCCAATCCGGATTGCTGTCGATCTAGTCGATGCGCCATGACCGCAATGATGTCGCTTGTTCGTTCGGCTTGGGCAGCCCTGCGGAGTTCACCAAGCTCGGCCAACTCGGATAGTGTGGGCAAGTCCACCCTGATCACAGGGGCTGGTTCTGAAACGGGGATCGCAGAACCGCGGCTTCGCTCGACGAGCTCGATCAGTGTGTCACTGTCTCCATAGGTGATTCTGGGGTAGGCGAATCGAGAGTTCCAGTCGGCGACGGCGTTGTGAACAACAGCTGGATCGTGATCAGCCGAGGTGTTCACCACGATAGCCGCACTGCGCTCGTACGCCGGAGATTGGAAGAGTGAAGATTGCGACAACCATGCCTCGATATGATGTGCCATTAAGTCGGGGGCATTCCCGAACCCAAGGGAAGTAGTGGTTCCGCCCGGGGGCAGGACTACCGCGAGAAGGCGTGATCCGTCGCGAGCCGCAAGCCATTTGAATGGATCGTCGCCAGCAGACTCCATGGTTACCATCCGAACGCCGGATCCAGCCAGTGCCAGGATGGCGGACCCGGATAGCCGTGCACCTGGTTGGAGAACGGCAGCGTCGCTCATGGGAATGCCGAATCGTGCCTCCACGTTAGCTGCCGCCTCTGCGATCCTCAGAAATGGCACGTGCTCGACGCGGGAGAGAGCACCGGAATGCCTTAGCGGATTGGTCGTAACCCCATAGCTCTTATAGAGGGATGCATGTATGGCGCGGCGCAGGGCAGGGAGGTCGCTCAGGTCCCGGGCCAGAGCTATCGGGTCCAGTGCCGTTAGCACATGAAGTGTCCATTTGCGTTGCGGAACAAGTTCATGAACGGATCGAAACGGGCCGCGTAGACCTGGCGCCTCCAGCTCCGATATTACTCGTGTGCTGCGGTCGATTCCGAGCCACAACTCACCGTAGATTGTGTCTCCCCGGCGCAGCACGCCGGCAGTACCGAGCAGTCGCCGGGCCCGGTCGTAGACTCGGAGGCGTCCAGCAGGTGCATCCAAGCCCGTCACTGAGAACCGTACGAGCGTCCTAGTGCCGTCTGGTGGGGCGAAGAACAACGTCGTGGCGGCCTCCACCCGCGGACCTGTTGCCAGCGTGCGAATCCAGGAGGGGGCCGCCACCCAGCCACCAATGGCGGACATTGCGGATAGGAAGTCTCTTCGGTCGGTCACTGGGTGGAGTCGGATTGGGCAGTGGAAGTCAATTTGACCATGGCCGGTTAATTTACACAATGGTTGCGGTTTCGCGCGTCTGCTGTGGTGTCGGAGATCACATGAGTAAGGTAAGTTAGAGCGGACGACTTCCGCAGGCACCTTCGTTGTCGACTCTGTCGCTGAGAGGGGCAAATGGATGAAGCGTTAGCGGTCCATCGTCTCCACTTTGCCTTCACCGTGACGTTCCACTATCTCTTCCCCCAGCTGACGATGGGACTGGCGTTGCTGATCGTAGTACTCAAAACGATGGCCATCAGGAACGACAGTGAGCATCACAATTGTGCCGCGCGGTTTTGGGGAAAGATCTTCGCAATCGCCTTCGCGATGGGGGTCGTGACAGGCATTCCGTTGGAATTCCAGTTCGGCACTAACTGGTCGGAGCTTCATTCCTCGGCCTGTTCCTGTTTGGTGAGAAGATGCTGGGTCCCAGGGGCCATTGGCTTGCGGCCTTTCTAGTCTTCGTAGGTTCTTGGCTGTCGGGCTATTTCATCATCGCGACGGACGCCTTCATGCAGCACCCTGTGGGATACACGCTGGCTCCTGACGGGGAGATCATACTAGAGAGCTTATGGGCCCTACTACTCAACCCGTGGGCCATTTGGCAATACGTACACAACATGTTTGGGGCAGTGATCACCGCGTGTTTCGCGATGGCTTCCATTGGTGCGTACTACGTGCTCACAGGAACCGAAGAACGTTATGGGAGGACATTCCTCGGAGTGGCAGTTCCCATCGGCGTAGTTGTGTGCGTCCTGCAGGCATTTCCCACAGGCGATGCCCAAGGCAGGATGGTTGCGCGGCATCAACCGGCTACCCTGGCAGCAATGGAAGGACTGTTCGAAACCGAAGAGGGTGCGCCACTAGTGATCATTGGACAGCCGGATGTCGAACGACGCAGGCTCGACAACCCTATCGTCGTACCACGAATGCTCAGTTTCCTGACCTACAATAGGTGGGAGGCTGAAGTAGTAGGCCTCGATGCATTCCCGGAGGAAGACTGGCCAGACAACATACCAATTCTATACTACAGCTATCGCATCATGGTCGGATTAGGCACGATGTTCATCGCCATAATGATCGTGTCTATGTGGCTACTCTGGAAGCAGAAGCTTCACCGAACTCCCTGGATGCTGTGGATCCTGATGCTCAGCCTTCCGTTCCCTTACATCGCAAATACAGCGGGATGGATCACTGCCGAAGTTGGCCGCCAACCGTGGATCATTCATGGGTTGATGCGTACTGCGGACGGCGCCTCTGGCCATGTATCGGCTGGCAACGGGCTGTTCACACTCATCGGTTTCGCCGGATTGTATACGGTGCTCAGCATCCTATTCTTGTTCCTCGTTGTGCGAGAAATCGAGCACGGACCAGCTGTGTGTGAAGAGAGACACGATAACCACCAGCTGGCTAGCGGACCAGTGAGCTAGTGATGGAGATACTGTGGTTCTGGCTAATAGCGTTCATGATCACGATGTACGTGATCTTGGACGGATTCGACCTGGGGGCCGCTGCCGTCCATTTCTTCGTAGCAAAGACTCTTGCTGAACGTGGCCAGGTAATTCAGTCCATCGGCCCCGTTTGGGACGGCAACGAAGTATGGCTTCTGGCTACCGGAGGTACGCTGTACTTTGCGTTCCCGAAACTCTACGCGTCGAGTTTCAGCGGTTTCTATCTGCCTTTGATGATTGTACTGTGGCTGCTCATTTTGCGTGGCATAGCAATCGAATTCCGCAACCACATTGACGATATTGTATGGGTGCCGTTCTGGGACGTGGTATTTTCAGCGGCGAGTGCGCTGCTTGCGGTCTTCTTCGGGGCGGCTCTGGGCAATGTGGTTCGTGGAGTACCACTCGACTCGAACGGCCGCTTCTTCGAGCCATTGTGGACATCGTTCCGCCCCGTTGGTGAAACCGGGATCCTGGATTGGTACACCATCACTGTCGGCCTCACAGCGCTCAGTGCACTAGCGATGCATGGTGCGCTTTGGGTGGCGATGAAGACGTATGAACCGGTATGTGGTAGGGCACGACGTGCCGCTGGCGTTTTGTGGTGGGCGACAATTAGCCTTACGATGACCACCACGGTGCTTACCCTGCGACTATGACCATCACGGTGCTCACCTTGCGACTCCAACCGCAGGTGCTCGCGAATCTGCGTGCTTACCCGTGGGGTGCGATGTTTCCAGGACTGGCAGTTCTAGGGATTGCCGGGACCCGCATGTACATATCGAAATCGAACGAGAGCAGGTCGTTTTTGGCTTCGAGCGCTTACCTGTTCGGAATGATGACTAGCGCCGCATTCGGAGTGTATCCTTATGTGCTACCAGCTTCACGTGGTACACAACATGGCCTCACTCTGTTTGATGCCGCTGCGGCACCTTACGGGTTGCGAGTCGGATTGATCTGGTGGACGATAGGGATGGCATTGGTGAGTGTCTACTTCGTGTTCGTCTATCACCGTTTCGGCGGCAAGGTGAAGGAAGGGGCAGAATGATAGAACTCGTGGCCTTCGACGCCGACGACACGCTGTGGCACAACGAGCCGCTCTTTGCGGAATCGACGGCCCGATTCCGCGAGATGCTGTCCCAATACCATCCGCCTGAGTGGATCGATGCCAGGCTCTACGAAACCGAGATGCGTAATCTCAAACACTATGGTTACGGCATCAAGAGCTTCACCCTCTCGATGATTGAGACTGCCCTCGAATTGACTGAAGGGCGCATTCCGGGAAACGACATCGCTGAAGTCCTGGCCTTTGCGAAGAAGATGATGCAAGCTCCAGTGGATCTGCTCGAAGGTGTCAAACAGACGATTCCTCTACTCGCACAGTCCTATCGGCTGATGATCATCACGAAGGGTGACATCTTCGACCAGGAGTCAAAGCTCGCTCGGTCCGGACTGGGAGATTACTTCTTCAGCGCTGAGATCGTGAGTGTGAAAGACCGATCAACGTATGAGGCTGTAGCGAAGCGCCACGGGACGCCGCCGAATCACGTCTTGATGGTGGGTGATTCAATCAAGTCGGATGTCATACCGATCCTGGAAGCAGGTGGCCACGCCATCCATGTACCATACATGACTCCGTGGCAGCACGAACTCGTAGAAGATGACGTTGCCGGACGTTATGAGTATCATACTGCGCAGAGCATACTCGAAGTGCCGGAGATAATCGAGAGAATCTGCTAGTTCTCTGAAGGTTGCAGCACAATCGTTACCGTTGCCAGTTGGTTGCTGCTCAACTCGGGCACGGGAATCAGCAGCCCCCAGTTGGTCTCTGAGTACCGCCACGGGCGCCCGTCGATGTGGGGAATCCAATCAAGTGGGTCGCCAGGTAGCAGCAGGTTGAGCCAGGCATTGGTAAGCGTGCGGGATGATGGAGCGGTCACCTCGATTTCGATCGAGCCGTTGGAAAGCCGATTCAAGTCAACTAACGTCTCGCGCCGGGTAAGCCACCAGATTGCTGCACTGCGACCGGTCGTGATCCACCAATCATGTTCCGAGCGGGCGCTATCAATCACCTCTCCGATTACCCGGACCCTTCCCGGTTCTCCGCCTACCTGGCTTCGCAGGGATACCACGGCCAGTCCTCCAATTGCGTGTACCTTTGCCATGCCTTGGAGGTAAGCCTCTGTAAGGTGCCTCGATCGCATAGCACTCTCCTGCACGAATACGTTATAGTCATCTTTGATGATTCGTGGCAGCAGTACCATCTGACCGGCGGGCGTGTCGTATACTTCTGGACTGCCCGAACGAGAATCGTTTACGGCTACGATGTACTCGCCTCCTATCTCACGCCATGCCTGCAAGGTCTCTTCGTCGATCCGCTCCTCAGGAGGGTGCAGGCCAAAAGCAGGACCACCGGCCCAGTCGCGTATTTCCGACCAGCTTCGCGACAATCTGGAGCGCTGATCCGAGTATGAGAGACCTGCAATCACCGAGTGGTCGGATGTCTGGCTTCCGATCTCGCCTACGTCCCTGATTGAGTCGGCTATGTGGGGAAAGTCGAGCGCTAGCTGCGAAACCACAAAGAACGTGACGGGATTCGACTTGCGCCTGGCGATGTCAGCCAGTGCGACCGCATTGCCGAAGCGCGACTCCACATCCTGTGTGATCATAAGTGCGGAACGGGCCGCCTCTGGCCACGGAGCTAGCTCGGCCGTCGGGATTCCAGCGGCCCACCGCAATCCATTGGCAAGCATCATTTCTATGTGCGTTTCGTCCTGGGGTGTCGCCCCGTGGCCTATTCTGAAGCCAAACCAGACTATGCGGCCGCCCCCATCAGTCACGTTGGTAACAGCTGCGGCGTTCCAGTCCCCGGTACCTTCAACGGGTGCGGAGTTGAGCGCCCAGTCAGCCCAATACACGCGGGTACCGGTTGCCGCGGCCGCCAATTGCGATTCGTAATGCAGCTCGACTCTTGTTCCCGGGCCGAACCCGGGAGACAGGGGAGTGCCTGCCGGAATGGCGAAGTATAGCGCCTCACGCTGCTCGATCTCCCGGATCGCCGGAGCGCCGATCAGGCGCGCCGTCGCTTCCCAACCGCGCCATGCACAAGTGGAGTCCCTAGCCCCCGCTGCCCAAGAGATGACCAAGGCGCCACCTCGGTCGGCATATTCCCGTAGCCGATTGACTTCTCTTCTAGTCATGCATACGGTCGATGGGACCAAGAGCACCCGATCCAAAGGCAGATCTGCAACCTCCTCACTGCGCGAGATCCTTGAAACCGGTCCGTCATTTTTTGCAATCAAGGCTTCCCACCTGTTTACCAGGTTGGGGTAGTACTGAGGATCGGGAAAGAACGCTGCCGAAGTGTGTGAGTAGAACAGCGTCACACGGTAAGGCTCTCCAATGAGAGCTGCGGGCGTCGGCGGCAGCGGTTTTGGCATCTCGTAAGGTTCCGCCAACGACGGGGTGCGTGTCAGTCGCTGGATATCGATGTCCTGCCACAGCCTCATTCCAGCAGCGATCACCCCGGCTACGATGATCCCCAGCATGAGGATCCCGCTCAGCCATTGAAGAGCAGATCGCGCTCTCGGCACGGGGTCGCGCTTAGGCGACATCCGCTTCGTCGGGGCTTGCGGCTTGTGCGGGTGGCGGATGGAGCACGAAGTAGCCTGTCTCTGCTAGCTCGTCATCTTGCGGTGTGGGCCTACGTGCGAGCCGCAGCTTGTAGGCAATGTAGGTCATCACACCAAGCGCGATGGTCACCAATATGGTGACCACAATGATCAGGATCAGTAGGTCTATAACAGTCATATGCCCTCTGCCAGACGATCGTACGGTAGCGGGCGATGGACGGGTCATCTTCCCTCATCGCCTCCGGGAGTATATGCCATCCTCCGAAGCTTGCCCCACTCCATGCCCAAGTTCAGCGCCTCCTCGATTGCCGCAAACGTCTTGGTCACATCGAGAAAGAGTATGAAGAAGAAACGATAGACTACGGCGTACGGGACCAGCCCCAGGGATTCTTCTTCCATTGAAACAGTTATCAGAGCAACCACGAGATCCAATAGCGTCAACAGCACCCACCAATAGAGGAGTAGTTCCCCCATTCCATAGATCAATGCCACGATTGCAAAGAATAAGTGTGCGTACACGTTGAGGATTGGCCACACTACCCCTTCGAAGCCCATCTCAACTGCCGAAAGCCACAGAGGAAAATCGGGAAAGGGTCGCAGTAACACGCGCTTGCGTTTGCGGATTGCCTGGAGAATTCCGCGAGTCCATCTGTACCGCTGCTGAATCAGATCCAGAATGTTCGTAGGAGCTTGTGTCCACGTGACGGCGCTGTCTTCATAGATGATCTTCCACCCGGCCGTTATCAGCTCCAATGTGAGATCAGCATCTTCAGCAAACGTGTCTGTGTCGTAGCCACCGACTTCCTGCAACGCTTCCAGCCGGAAGATTCCGATTGGCCCGGGAACTATGTTCACGGCTCCTATGAAACCCTGTGCGCGCCGCGGCATATTGAGACCCTCGATGTACTCCAGCGCTTGGAGCCGAGTCAGCCAACGATCTCGGTTCACCACCTTTACGTTCCCAGCCACCGCCCCCACAGATCCATCTTGGAAGTGAGGCATCGCCGCTCGAAGAGTCTGTGGCTCCATCCATGAATCAGCGTCCATACAGAGAATGAACGAGTATCTAGCGTGGGCTATGCCCGCGTTGAGGGCAGTTGCCTTGCCTCCGTTCTTCTTGGAGATGACACGCACGTTGATCTGCCCATGACGTCCTTCCCACCGCCTCGCTATTCCCAGGGTGTTGTCAGTCGATCCATCGTCTACGACAAGAACTTCATATGTTGGATAGTCCAAGTTAAGCAAGGTCTCGATAGCATCGCCGATGAGACTAGCCTCATTGTATGCCGGAACGACTACTGTTACAGGCGGTACAAATGAGCTTGCCTCATCCCCCCGTACAGTCTTCTCTGTGTGCTGTAGGTAACCGAACCATAGTAGTGCGAAGTAGCGGGAGAAGAGAAGGGCTAAGAAGATGATGAGACTTATGAGCACCAGACGTACTAGAAACCGCTGGACTTGCAGCGGCGAGTTGATGGCCCAGTAGATGAGGAGCACGGTTATCGACACCACACCGGCAGCTATGATGATCGAGGCGATGGCGCGTCTTCTCGCTGTGGGCATAGTCAGTACCTGATTGCGAAGAGCAGGTTGGCGCCGAAAGAACTGTAACCGCCTTCGCGACCTCGAGAGTACGCCAAGTCCCCTGAAAACAGCACACGTCGCATTTCGAACCCGAATCCCGCCTCTGCTCCCATCTGTGGTACCCACTGAGGCGTCCTCGAATGCCGTTCATTGTCGAGAGCAATCCCTGGAGTCAATCGAGCGTAAACTTCCCAGCGCGTAGTGATGGGTGCCTTGATCTCTACCTGGACCCCGTTAGCCCAGAACGTAACCGGATCCCAATAAAGGCGCCTGCCAGATGACGTCTGAGCGGAGTCTACAATGGTCAGGAGCTGTGAGGTCAGCGCGACGCTCCACATGTGAGACAACTGATGTCTCATGGTTGCCGTCATGCTGAGTCGTAGATTGCTGGATCCAGCGCCGTGTAGCGAACCCACTGTTCCGTTACCCGAAACGCTCCAATCTGCGCCGAG
>JARRLJ010000134.1:0-10351 GCA_037387025.1 Gemmatimonadales bacterium | reverse complement strand
AGCGGCTCCCGTGAACCCGGTGCCGCCAGTGACCAGTATTCTCATCGCCTTTAGACCAGCTCTCAGGACAACTCAAACATACACAGCCACGCACGGGCCATGGCGACTGTTGCGGACTCGACACATTGGGAACAGCTGAGCAGGCGGCTAGCCTACGCTTTCGCCCTGATCCTTAGCAGCGTGCAACGCCAGAGGAGGCAAGAGTCACGCCTGCCGCACTGCGCGCTGACCATTTGCCTGTTGTTGCGTTGTCGGCTCATGCTAACGCTATTGGGACACTGTCACGCGCGCGTCGGGCAGCTCGGAAGACTCGTACTCCTAGCCGGCAAGGCACGCGAGTCCAAACATTCGGGTGCGAGGCTCAGATGAGCCAACCCAAGCTGCTTCTTAAAGGGTGATTACGCTTATGTCCAGCGATTCGACAGCAAGAGCATACACAGGTGGGGCTAGACTCGGAGAGCTTGCTTGAAGCGCCTCGCTGTTGGAATCCCGCGAAATCTCACCAATGCCTTCTGGCTAACCGGTGGCCGCTTGACAGCGCACTTTGCTAACTTCGCGCTCTTCGTTCTTCTTTCCCGCTTCTTCGGTCCGGATGGCCTCGGGCAGTATGCGGTGGGAATGGCCCTGGGGGGGCTACTCTACGCCGCCGTTAGCCTCGGGATAGAAGACTATGCGATTCGTGAAGGCGCCAGGCAGACTCCGCTGGTTCGACGCGACTTCGTAGGTCGTCTGCTCGGCACCCAGATCAGCACCGCTTTGGTTGCCGTGCTTGTCCTGATCGTGTTCGTCATGATTGTCAGTTACAGCCCCAGTCAAGTAGCGATCGTCCTGCTGCTTGCCAGCTATCAGCTGGCACTGGCATTCTCCCGCACCCTATTTGTTCCTGCCTTCTCTCTGCAAGAGATGCGAGTCCCATCCTTACTCGAACTCGCGACCAGACTCTCCGCAACAATGGCCTCCGCCACACTCATCATCCTAGGGGCTCCGCTGGTCCTCGCCCTCGTGCCCATTCCACTGAGCGGTCTCGCTTTTCTTGTGTTCGGCATCGGGTCTGCGAGGAAGTACGACCAGGGCCTTACTGCAGAGGTTGGATTGGGCGCGCTCAGAAAGACGCTGCTGGCAATCTGGCCTTTTGCGGTTTCCATTCTCGTATACCAGTTGTACGCCCGCGCCGATGTAATCATGCTCTCTTTCATGCGAGGCGAAGCGGACGCTGGCATATATGCTTCCAGCTTTAAGTTCCTCGAGGTTGGCGCATTGCCGCTCTACTTCATGGGTGTCTCAGCATATCCCGCATTGAGTGATTTGTTTGCGAGGCAGGACTCCCGCTTCTCGCGGGCCGCCTTGGGATTCCAACTGCCTCTGCTCTTAGCTGCAAGTCTCCTAGCTTGGGGACTTTTGTTTGTTGCGCCGCACATCCTAGTTCCGGCGCTAGGGGAGGAGTTCAGGGCAGCCATTCCCGTCGTGAGGACACTGGCGATCCTCGCGATTCTGGTGGGCATTGAGACTGCGACGATGCGTCTTCTGCTCGTCGCCAATCTCCAGGTCACAAGGCTAAAGCATCAAGCCTCTGCCGCCGGCCTCAACATAGTGTTGAACTTCTTCCTGATACCACCATACGGTGTACTTGGAGCCGTCTGGGCGTCGATCTCCTCGCATCTGGCGATGGTCGTGCTTTACTACGCAGCGCTCAGCACCGTCAGCCGGACCCTGGCATATCGACGGGCGCTGCGCAAGTTCGTAGCCTCCCTCGTCGCGGTCAGCCTGGTTGGGTGGGCTTTTGGTTTGGCTGGCTCAAGCGAGTGGGGGGTTGCCTTGGCAACGCTTGTGAGCTTCGGGGCTCGCGACCCTACGAAACGCAGGACTCGGAGCGTTTCCCGAGCGGCCCTGTCCCAGGAGAAGGTCTCTGCCCGAGCTAGTCCTAACTGGCGGTTTCTCTGACGCATTTGGTCGTTTGTCAGTGTTTCAAGAATGGCTTCAGCTATTTCTGATGGGCAGTGTGGATCGACCAGCAGAGCCGCCTGCCCTGCTACCTCGGGAAGCGACCCTGCTGTAGAAGCAATCACTGGCGTACCGCAAGCAAAAGCCTCCAGTACTGGCAACCCGAAACCTTCATAGTACGAAGGGAACAGAAGTAGTTCGGCAGCCTGATAAAGGTAACGCAGATCCTCATCTGGCAAGAAGCCTGTAAACCTCACAGAGTCGCGTAAATGCAAATCCTCGACCAACTGCTTTACCTCTCTCACGATGCGCCTGGGATTACCTGCGACCACTAGTTTAAGCCCTTCGTCTGCAAGGCGGGTCTTCACAGCACGGAAGGCCTGGATTGAGCCTTCGAGGTTCTTGTAGCCGTGGGTGCCAACGCAAAGTACATAACGCTCGGTCAACCCGTTGCGTCTCCGAAATGAATCTAGCGCTTCATCATCCCTGAGGGCATTGAAGCGATTATGGTCTGCCGCGAGGTGCACAACCGTGACCTTTTCCTCTGGCAAGCCCAGAATCTCGACTATGTCTCGTCGCGTAGCCATGGAGTCTGCAATGACGTGGTGCGCTCGCACTGCCGACCATCTCAGCACTTGCTTCCAGTAGGCTCGGTTGATCTTTGAGCGAAGCCAGTTTCCGTGAATCTGGCTTCCATGGACGACAGCAAACCTATCGGGGACCACGTATGGGTGCAGATCATGAATGGTCACGACGGTTGGACATGGGGAAAACAGCGCTGCTGAATTGAAGGGAAAGAACATGACATCGAGACGGTCACGGCTTGTCGCAACAGGAAACACTTGCTGAAGTATCTTGCGGATCCCGAGACTCTTGCTTTTTACGCGGAAGATTCTAAAGCGAGCATTATCGGAAAGCTGTGCAAACTGCTCAGGGATTTCGTTAATGCAGTACACGACGAAGTAGTCCCGGGTGCAATCCCGGCTAAGACCGAGTAGAGACCGAGTAATCTCAATGGTGTAGTTTACGACACCAGAAGGCGATCCCCTCATCAGTCCCCAGACGCCCGTAGCGTCGATCCCAATAGTCTGACCGCGGTTCGGCTCTACTTTCAACTCAGTCTCTCCCTGTGCCACTCGAAGGTCCGCCGAAGGCCTTCATTGATTTCGACTTCCGAATGCCAGCCCAGATCGCGCTTCGTCTTGCTATTATCGTACCTTACCGCTGCCTGCTTCCAGCGTAGCTGGGCGCGGGAAGTCCTGCCCTTCTCCACGAGACGCAGGCCCGCGGCAGCCTCGTATGCCGCGGTCAGCAGGTAGGGGAGTGCGTACGGCGTATGAACCACCCGAGCGTCCGTACCTGTGATTCTTATGAACTCGCTGATGTACTCCTTTACCGTCACCTCGCCGTCGTCGACAATGTTGTACGTTGCCCCAACGGCAGAGTCGCTTTGCGAAGCCTTCCAAATGGCGTCAACCACGTTGTCCACGTAGACCAGCGGCAGCACGTTGTCTCCTCGTCCGATTAAGATGAAGACCCGCGCATCGAGACGGTAACCCAGCTGCGGGAAGAAGAGGCGCCCCAAAGGACCGATCACGACCCCTGGTCTCACGATCGTCGCACGGAGATCCCTACTCCGTGCCGATTCACCGACGAGCTTCTCTGTTTGGACCTTAGCCCAGTTATAAGCGCCGGATCGCTGCGGATCGCCTCGCTGAGGACACTCTTCGGTGATTGCTGCGTCTCCAGGCGCACCAAGTACATCGAACACGGCCAGACTGCTAAAGTGGATGAAGCGCTCTACTCGGTTTTCTGCGGCCTCTTCGAGGAGGTGCTGCGTGCTCTCGACGGTCACGCGTTGCTGCCGAGTCCAGTCGGTCCCCATCTCAGAGCCCGCATGGAAGATCATCCGCATGCCCCTCGCCGCCTGGGCCAGGCCCTTGGCATCGCACAGATCTCCTTCGATGATCTCCACACCGAGGCCATGCAGCCGGCCAGCTCGCACACTGTTGGGCCGTACAAGAGCCCGCACGCCTACACCCTCGGCGAGAAGTCTCTTGACGAGGTGAATCCCGATGAAGCCGGTGGCCCCGGTGACCAACGCATCCGGTGCTCGACGTCGTACAAGAGCCACATCATGCCCGACTCGTTTGTCGGACGTGACGCCAACGCGGTCGCGTTCAGGAGCTGATTCGGCTGGCTCCCAAACACGGTTCATCAATTCAACGACACGGAGCGCCGCACTAGGGGATACCGGCGATTCGCCGCCTCCTCGCACCGAGGCGTAGAAGCGTGACACCAGCGGCCCGATGCCCCCGGTCGTGTCGAACCGTCTGGAGGCGAGCCTGAGCACGTTCCTGAAGGTCCCGCCCGCGTACTGGCGGGCCAGACTAAGGCCCGAAAACCCTCTTGCCACCGCCCGCGGAAGCCTCGACTTGTGCTGGGCCAGGGCGACCTCCGTGAAGAGGTCCACCTGAATGACGCCACGCGAGCCCCGAATCGTCAGGCCGGCCCCATCGGGTGCTTCATTCAGCGATACCGAGACATAACCCGTGACACCACCCGACTCGATCAGCACTCGCACTTCGTCGGACCAGCCGCTGGGCAGCAGGCCACGATTCAGTTCCACGCTGTACACCGTGTCTGGACCCGGCAGCAACTCCACCAGTAGCGACACCGGATGCGGCAGGAAATCAGCCAGCGGACCTCCGGGTACGCCGTACGACCAGTGCGCGTGCTCAGCACCTTCAACCGTCATGGCAGCGTTTCGTCGGACATCGTACGCGTAGGTAGCCTCTACAGAGACCACCTCCCCAATCGAGCCGCTCGCTACCGCATGGAGGGCTCGGCGCACGGGCTCGAGAAACACCTTGCTGTGCACCGGACAAACGAGCACCTGTCTCTCCCGGGCTTTTTCCAGGAGCCGTTTGGCGTCTGAGACCGTTACAGCGAGCGGCTTCTCTATAAGGACGTGGCAGCCCTTTCCAACAGCCAACTCGCCGAGCTGGGTGTGCGATCCGCGACTGCCACGATCCGGGCGCCGGGCTCACGAGCAATGACGGACGCGTGGACTCTTGCGATCTGGCCGCAGCCAATGAGCCCGATTCTGAGCTCGCTTATCTCGGTAGAGGGCGACATTAGGAGTTCCTATGGCCGATGATACCCATACTTTTGTAGCGTATGTCCCGCGACCCTCTCAACGATCTCGAAATCCTGCTCGGAAAGGCGTTCGAGACTCCGCCGATTCATGTCGAGAATCGGCTCGTACCGGTTCTTGATGCTCCACTGACGCTCGGTCACCGATTGGGGGAAGGCCGGCAACTCCAAGAAAGCTGCGATCTCTTTAAGCAGCCGGACCGGATCAGCCGTCAAGTCCTCATAACGAAGTTGAAGAAAACGATCGACGCGCGACCGTTCTCGCGTGACGATCTCATCGGACGCTTTCCATTGCTCGGCACACAGGTCGAGTGGATAGCTGCGACCGTAGGCAGGGTTTCCGTATCGTCCCGGGTGTGCTCTTCGTCGAATCCCCTCGGCGACTGCGTACCCATTGCGGACGATCGCGATGAAATGCGCCGGCCGAAAGTGCTCGTGGAGAAACCCGATACGAGTAGCGTTCGAAACGGACTTCTCGACCAGGTTCGCCGCATTTCTCGGATAGGCGAGTGACCATTGTTTCTTGATGCGGGTGACGGCGTCCAAAGGGAGATCGTTCGGAGCCAAGGCAACCTTGTCGAGGCAGCGAATCCACATCCGCGGCCATCCGAACTGCTCTGGGAACGGCAGGGAATCCGTGAAGAAGATACCCTCGTCGGGAAGTCCCTCCACCATGGGATGCGCTGCAAGGATTTGGGCTAGAAGACTCGTGCCACTGTTGTAACAGCCCAAAACGAAAATCCAGCGATCAGGACGCGGTTCTCGCGCGAATGGGAGCAGCAGCCTTTGAGTTAGGCGAGAGCTCCAGCGAGTAACTTTGGCTCTCAACCTGGTGGACAGCGGAGGAGATGTTCCCATCGACCATCTGCGGTTTGCGATCGGAGACATGACTCCTGTCTAGCTTCGCCACTTCGATGCCACAAGAGCCAACCGCCTCTTGAGCAGGTTGCTGCCTGAGAGTCGGCCGTCGCCAGGCAACCTGCGGAGATAGAGCGCGTCCATCCGAGATATGAAGCGAGGATCCTGTCCGGGACGATTGCCGTCGTGACCCGGCAGGTGACCCCACCAAAACGCCTGAAATCCGCACTCTGCGCCGAGTCTGAGCGCCTCGACGGTCCCTTTGAACTTCGGAAAGGCCATGTGCAGCACTTTCTTCCCGAGTCGTTCTTCCATGGTTCTTCGGGACTGACAAAAAGCCTCGCGCATCGGAAGAGGGTCACCACGTAGGCAATCCACCAGCCGCGGATTCCAACCCGTCAGATCCACCGGCTCGGGCCAGCGCGGAACGTAGCGATGCTCAAGGGTATGGGCCTGAAAATCCAAATGACCGGATTCCTCCATCTTTCGAATCTCGCTCCAGGTGCATGGACGTGAGATCTCAGTTTCCATCCCAAGTCGCCGTAACCTAGCTTCACCGGGATGAAGCCCGGGAGCGATAAAACCCACCGCCTTCATGCCATATTTCTGAAGCATTGGGAAGGCAGACTCGGAGAGATTCAACGCTCCATCATCGATGCTCAGTACAACCGAGTTCTCGGGCGCCTGTGCTGTGCATCTCATATGCTCCAGCAGCGTATCCGCATCGACGGCCGTATAACCGTTTCGAGCAAGAAACTCCAGATCCTGCTCGAACTCTTCGGGATCCACTATGTGGTAGCAGAACACAGGGATCTCCGTGCCCAATTCCGCGGGCCGACTACTCATCACAAAGGCACTAAACTCTCCACCAAGGAGCGCTCTCGCCTCTGGCCAGTTCTTCTCCCAGCTATGCCGTAAGCCAGTGAACAGACTTCGTCCGATCATCCGACGGCCATTACCCAGGATAAGCCCGTTCTAACGCTTCTAGCGTCTCCTCGGCACATCGTCTCCAGCTAAACGACGCTGCACGCTCCCTGCCAGCCTCGATGAGGCTCTCGCGGAGCCCGTCTTGCGTGGCGACGCGTTCCATGCCTTTGGCTATGCTGGAAGGATCCTCTGGGTCCACCGTAATACCCGCATCGGCAACGATCTCCTGACTCGAGTATCGATTCGAGGTGACGACGGGACAGCCCACGGCCATCGCTTCGACAAGGGGAATGCCAAAACCCTCATACAGGGATGGGAGCACGAGCGCTTCAGCCAACGCGTAGACTGCAGGCAGTTCCGAGTGATTGACCCAGCCCAGCCATCGTACCCACGAGACAATGTCCAACTCGGCCACCAGGTCGATCTCCTCCTTGCAAAGAAATGCGTGTTGACCCGCTACGACCAACGGTATACCAAGTCGGGGCCCGACCTCCCGATAGGCCCTCAACAAGCCACCGAAATTCTTTGCCGGATAAATCTGGCCGCAATAAAGAAAGAAGCGGGAGGGGAGCCCGTACTTCTTTCTCATCTGCTCCCTTTCATCGCGCGGAACCGGACGCCGGAAGATCTCGTCAACGCCCAGATACACGGTCCGGACGCGATTGGAGTCCACAGGCAGAAACTCGAGCACATGATCTCTTGCCGTGTCGGATACAGTCAAGATGCCAGCTGCCTTCCGTGCATACCTAGGGATCAGGAGCTTGTGGGACAGCCGGTCCCTCCATAGGGAACCCCATGGCATCACGTACCAGTCCAGACCATGGCAGACGAAAAGGCTCGGTACATCTGCCAAGAGAGAAACCGAAAACTTTGGATTGAAGACCAATTCAAGGCCAAGCTTCTGAACGGCACGGGCCACTGAGTACTGGTCCCAGAAGATCTTGGACGGTGCCGAAAACACGACCTCCCGATGTCGTTCATCATCGGGATACGTGCCCACGAGCTTTGGGTTCTGATAAAGGAAAAAGAACCGATGCGGGCTGTCGATAGCGAGAAGGTTCTGAAGCAGCCGGTGCGTGTAGTGGCGAACCCCACCAGGGCTTTGGTCAAGGTGTCGGAGCATGATCCCGATTCTCATCCCCCGCTCCTTCTCTCCACCATGATGCTCTCCAGCTCCGCCTTCGCTCGCTCACGCAATCTCCAGACCACGCGCAAGCCAAGCAACTCGCGCCAGAAGCTGCTCTGGAGCAAACACTGGCTGCCTTGAGGGCCGCGCTTTTCTTTCGCCGGATCTGTCGGGCTGCTAGAGTTTAGCGCCGTTTGCAATTTTGGCGCTTCTGCCGAAGCCGGATGAGCGAATGCGGATCAAATCTCTACTTGCATTGACCATATTAAGCGCGATAGCGCTGGCCGGGGTCGCTGTCCTCGTACTGTCCATAGAGGAAGACCAGGTTGCTCGCGTTCTTCCGAGCGAGGATGCACCGCCGGTGAGAGGATGGCTCCGCCTTTCGGCCTTCGGCACTACCAGCAGCGCGCAGGAGCCTACACTTCACCGCTCAATCTTCGTGAAGGGACCCGACTATTCGGGAATGGAGGACAACGACCTGCGCGGCCACCTCGACGGGACTTTCATATGGGGGTGGAACCAAAAGGGCCAAACTCACGTTCGCGCTGGACGCATTGAGAGCAATGCTCGTTATGGAGAGTACGAGCTGTTTCGCTTCTTGCAGCGCTGGGCAGACATCGAGCTGCCCCCGCTCACTCGTATTGCGCAAGCCCAGCTTGAGCTGCATCTGGAAGACGGCCCCGAATTCCCCGTGCGCGTGCTGTTATACGAGGTCAAGCAAGATTGGAATCCGGGAGAAGGGGGAACTCTAAAGGACAACGTCAGCCCACCCGCGCCAGGTGAAGTATGGTGGAACGAGCGAGCTCACGACATGAAGCCCTGGGGTCTTCCTGGTGTGGGATACGCTTCGGACATGGACCCGTATGCCGACACCATGGAGTCACCGTTGGCCGGAACGCTTTATCAACCCGGTGATTCAACGATTCGCTTCTCATCGCGAGCGCTAGCTGCCTACATCGAAGATCGCCTGGAAGACGAGGAGCCTCTTCTCTTTCTGGTGAAGCTCAACGACTACCACGAAGATGTCTCGGGAAGCGCGATCGTCGTCTCCTCAGGCGACTACGGCGATTCTCGCAACGTCGTTCGGCGCCCTCACCTCACGTTGCTATGGAAGAGCCATTCGGAGGTAGCCTCAGCTGAGCACCGAGTGTTCGTGGAGCAAGGCCGCGTTTTCGTTCTTCCATACTTTCACACACAGGGTGGTTCCTTCGTAGCCGCCACCTTCACGGACGAAGCGGGCGGAACTTATCCTACCGTGCAGATCCTCGATGCAACTATTGGTGGTGCCCCCGAATGGAGGCGGCTTTCGAGGGTTCTCCGCTGTGAATGTGACTCGATCCGGACGCGTGTAGTCGCAGCTGAAGATCCCGTGCGACTGGGAGAACCGTTCGTTGCCGAGCTGGTGAATACATGGGTCAGATCCGCACCGCCAGAAGAACAGAGGGTTCCGTGGATCTTCTGGTCACCCACCGGCGTCGTACATGAGTTGGAGGCCGAGTATCAAGGAGAGTACCGCTGGATCGCCCGCTTCAGGCCCAACGAGCTCGGAATATGGCGGTACCAGTGGTCCTACCATTTCGACCAACCCACGGAAGGCCCCATCGGCCGATTCGACGTTGTGATCGGTACACGTTCCGCCCTCGAGGACCAACTCAGATTACTGCTGGAGGACGTGCAAGACGTTGATTTCCGAGCTAAGAGGTCGCTCTGGGAGAAGCTGGCGAGGCGTTTTCAGAAGCTAAGGTACACCCTGTCACGGGAGCCGCCAGGCCACTCGGAAGCAGAAGCTCGCGAGCAGCTCATGACCCGCTTCGCCAGACTAGAGCGTGGTGCGCTGCAATTGGAGGATCCCGATAGCTTCGCACAATTTCGGGAAACTGACATCTACCGCATCATGAACGAGATTAGAGGCGAAATGGGGAAGCCTGCTCCCGATTCCATCCCGCTTGTTCCCGGCTACCCGCCGCGATACCGGCGCAAGTGACCCTGTGGAGGAACCGGTCAAAGGCAGAGCATCCACTTTGCGCGCCAAGCTCGCTTCCGCTACGCACGCGATCTGCACAAGGCGCCTGTGACGCGCGTCGGCGTCGAGGCCTCATGTGAGCGGCCTCGTCGTGCGTACGATGCTCTCCCGCAGCCTTAGCTCGAGCTCGCCTTCGGCGGACAAATCGTCCTCCATCACCATCCCACGGGTGGCCGAGCAGTGGATGATGCGCATGCCTCCTGTCGACATCGCGACATGTGTGATCCCCTCACCCTCAGGAGCGAAGAAGATGAGGTCGGCCGGCTGCAACGCGGCATCGGACGCGGAGAAGCTCGAAACGGGCGGTCCGACCTCTGCCT
>JARRLJ010000133.1:0-5459 GCA_037387025.1 Gemmatimonadales bacterium | reverse complement strand
TTGGAGCCGGAGGAGGTCAGGGTGCCGGGAGTACCGTTCGGCGTCGACATTTCGGCCCGCGACCCTGCCACGGCCCGGCTGGCGGCGGCCGACTTCAAGTTCCGCAGGTTCCTGACCGGAGACACTCGCGTGATCACGAGGGGCGAGGTAACCGAAGCGGTAACGCTGGGGGAGTCCGACCTGTTTCGTGCACTACACCGGCTCCCCGGTGTCTCGACGCGCGATGACTTTACGGCGGAGCTGTACGCGCGGAGCGCCTTGGAGCCACACGCGTGTCTACTTCGACGGAATGCCGCTCTACAATCCGGTGCATACGTCCGGCGTCTTTTCGGCAGTCAATCCAGATGCGCTAGGTTCGGTCGTTTTCCTACCGGGCGTAAGGTCGCCCGCCATCGGAGAAGGCGCAGCGGGCGTGATAGACCTCCACTCGCGCCCGGCCGCATCCGAGAGCTGGTCCGGCGCCGCCGAGATCTCGGCGGTGAGCACCAAGGCGACCATCGACAGACGGTTCGCCGGCGGAAGCGGAGAAATCATGCTCGCTGCCCGTCGCTCGTATGTTGACCTCGTGATGGAGGCGCTGGCCGATGTTACTGGGGACTCCACGCTGCGGATTCCCTACTCTTTCTTGGATGGAGCAGCACGCGTATCGCTTCCCCTGGGACGTGTGGCCCTAGTCGAGGCGAGCGGCATGGTGGAGCGGGACTACTTGGGGGGCGACGTCCGGAGCCTGATTCGTGGGTCGGATGGATCATGGGGCAACACGACGGGACGGGTCAGCGTTGTGGCTCCATTGGGTGGCTTGCTATCGCGAACCACTATCGGAGGCAGCCGATTCCGCGGGCACGTCGAACGTCTGGCCGCCACCGAACTGTCGCTTGTAGACAGCGCGCCGGTTCACACACGCACGAACAACCAGCTCGACTACACCAGGGTCGAGACGTTGATCGAGCGCTACTCGGCGGACGACCGGAGTGGGTGGTCTGCGGGTATCCAGCTGGAGAACCAGGAGCAGTTCTACGACGGCCCGTACCCGAGACCATATCCGTCGAACATCGTCTACGATTCGCTCCAGATTACGGCGCGGCGCTCGTCCATCGCGCTGTGGGGTGATACGCGCTGGTCGATCGGGAACACATTCACCTTCGACATCGGGTTGCGCGCCGAACTGGGTGACTCGGCCCTCAACGCACCGACCGTAACCCTGTCACCTCGCCTTGCGGCCCGGTATGTCATTCCCGGGGGGCGCGCCACGGTCTCGGCCGGGTATGGTCGGTCCTACCAGTACACCCAGGCCGTCGCACCCGCCGGACCGGAAATCGGGCCGGAGCTGCACCTTACAGACGTGTGGCTATTGGCTGGGGGTGGTGTGCCCGCAGTGCGCTCCGATGTCTTCACGCTCGGGATCGAGGGCTGGCTAGCTGCTGCGTGGATGGGAAGTGTCAACCTGTACCAACGATCCTCCGCTGGGATGACGGTGCCCGATCCCACACCCGGCCTGTACACCAACATCCGGCCGGTATTCGTATCCGGCCGGAACACGGCGCGAGGTGTTGAACTGTCCGCCCGCAAGCTGGTGGGCCGGTGGACGGCCTCGATCGCATACACCTACGCTTTCTCGACGATCGAAGCCGAGGGGCTCGTCTACTCGTCGCCCGCCGATCGGCGCAACGTTCTCGATGCAACCTTCTTGCACAACGTCAGCCGATCGGTGCGAGTAGGGGGCGCTCTGTCGGTGGCGAGTGGCGCACCCTTCACGCGGTTCGTCATCCAGACGCTCCCCTGTGACACCATCGCTGGGCCATGTCCTCCGGCTGCAGGCGCGCTGACCATCGAGCATCCGAATGCGGAGCGGATTACCACTTACGTAAGCGCGAGCCTCTTGGCTGACTGGCACAAGGCATTTCGCGGCTGGGAGTTGGGATTTTACGTACAGGTGTTGAATGTGCTCAACCGGCGCAACGCGGTCACGTATGCAGGTTCGTTGGGAGGATGCGAACAGTCGCCATCCGGTCTCGTGGCAATAGCACGCCCCAACGGGATCTGCGATCTCTTCGACCGGGGGTTGCCGTTGCTACCCCTCGTAGGGGGAACAGTCGCCTTCTGACCGCGAACTCGTACACGCAGCGTTCCGCGAGCACAGCGTCTCACTGTTCCGCTATGTGGAGAGGCTGACTGGTGACGCAGATCTAGCGGAAGAGGTGGTGCAGGAAACGTTTACCCGACTGGTTACTCGGTCCCCGGAGCGCATGGTCGACTTGCGGCCTTGGCTGTTCACGGTGGCGACACGGTTGGCTCGGGACGAGGGCCGGCGATCCCGGCGCCGCTTGCGACTGCTCGGTGAGCGGCCCGACCGGCAACCGTTGGGGGATCAGCCGGACGATCCTGCCAGCAGTGCTGAGCGGGCCAACCTGCGCGCGAAAGTAAGGGCGGCGCTGGCCGGTTTGCCGCAGCGGGACCGGACTGTGCTGTTGTTGGGACAATCAGGGTTTTCCCACCGTGAGATCGCGGCGGCGGTCGGAACGACCACGAAGTCTGTTGGGACAATGATAGCGCGGGCCCTGGAGCGGCTCGCTCGAGAACTAGCGCTCGACGCGGAGGATGTATGACAGTCCATCTGGAAGACGCAATACTCGTGCGTCAGCTCGACAGAGCGCTCGAAGACGATGAGGCCGCGATGGTTCCGGCGCACCTCGAGTCCTGCGCCGAGTGCGCCGATCGGTTGACCACACTGCGCCTACGGTTTGAGAGACTCGGCGAACTCCTGGCTGTGACGGACATGCCCGTGCCGACAATGACGCTGCGTGCATCTCGGCGGTTCGTGCCTTCACGGGCGATCGCGGCGGCGGCTGTCGTGCTGGTGCTGGTGAGTGCCGTCGTCGCGGTCCGGCCGGCGCGGGCGTGGATCGTCGAGCGATCCATCGAACTGTGGACGCTCGTAACCGGTGGCACCAAGGAGGTCCTCGCTCCGGATGTTGCTCCGGCAACCCCCTCGCCTGCGGCTAATGCTGTTTCCTTCACGCCCACCGGCGAGCGGTTCCTCATCCACGTTTCAGGGTATCAGCTGACGGGGACTGTCACGGTGGAGACCGCCGCAGTTTCTCAGGTGACTGCGGAGGTACGAGGCGGTGCCGCGGGCGAGGACCTCGTGGTGCTCCCGAACGGACTGCGAATAGTCAATACCGTCCAATCGGCTGCGGCCTACCATGTGGTCGTGCCGGCAACGTTAGGCGAGATCACGGTCGAGGTCGCCGGACACGTCGCAGCCCGGTTCGAGCCAAGAGGCGCACTATCTAGCTGGACAGTGTCCCTGAAAGCGAACAACTCGGGGTGATGCTGTCAGAAATCCAGTTGCCCGAGCGTGGTATGAGAGAAGGCCCTCATGTACGGGCATGCAACTGGGAGGGACGCATGAGATTCAGGACACTAACGGGTTGGAGCCTAATGGTTCTGCTAGCACTGCTCGCTGGCTGTGACTCCGAACCCAATGGACCACGATTCGACGGTACGCGCGTGCTGCTCACCGATGCGCCGTTTCCGTTCGACGCGGTTGCCCGCGTGGACGTTTATATCGTTAGCGTGGACGCGTCGGAGACCGCGGATACGACGGACCCGGAGCGGGAGTGGACCAACATCGTAACACCACGCCAGCGCTTCAACCTGCTGGACCTGCAACGAGGCACAACGGCAATCGTGGGCGAAGGCGACCTTGCTGCCGGTCAGTACCAAGCGGTCCGCGTGGTGATTGACACGGATTCGTCGTCAGTTCGTTACAACAGCGGCGCCTTTGCCGCGGTCCAGTGGCCGGTGGCTGGAGAACTGTCGCTGCACGCGCTGGTGGAGGAGCCGGTTGATGTGCCTCAGAGCGGCGGCGAGATCGTCATCGACTTCGACGTCGGCAGGAGCTTCTGGGTGAACGAATGGAAGGCAGACTCCATAGGGCCGACCGGAGGGCCGGACTTCTTCTTTATTCCGTGGATTAGAGCGGTTAACGAAGCAGCAACTGGCGGTATCGTGGGACAGCTGCTCGGAGACGTCGACGGGGATGGAACGCCTGAACCGGTGGAGAACGCAACTGTGAGCGTACTGCGGGGGAACGTGTTGGCCGGCCCGTTGACGTGGTGGACCGTGGCGACCGGCGCTACTAACGCAAACGGCGATTTCAAGATCGACTTCCTGCTACCCGGCAGCTACATCCTGCGGGCTACTCCGCCAAGTGCGGTGCCACTCGGTGCCGCGACGGTAACTGAGGTCGACGTAAACCAAGGAATGGACACCAACGTCCCGTTGGTGCTCTCCAACGCCGAGGCCGCGTCGGTTGAGATTGAGGGGCCGGACCAGGTAGAGGTCGGAGAGGAAATAGTGCTGCGCGCGGTGGTGCTCGATGCTAGCGGTGACACGCTGACCGGGCAGCCGATCTCATGGCTCTATGGGCCGCCCGGTTTTGCTGACATCTACGATCAGGGTGGTGGCATACCGACAGGGGAGTTCGCGCTCGTGAAGGGTCTCCAACAGGGTGTGGTCTCGATCCTCGCGTCCAGCTTCGAGCTGTTTGATTCAATCTCGGTCACCGTGGTCGATCCAAATGCGCCGCCGGTACAGACCGTGGAACTCACGCCGGCGTCAGCCACACTCAGCGTATACGACAGCCTGACGATAGCGGTCACGCTCAAGGACGAGCAGGGCAACGTACTCGGGCAGCGCGCAGTGGGGTGGGAGGTGAGCGACACTGCAGTCGTTCAGCTCATCTTCACGTCGCCGAGTTTCGCTAGTGTGTCTGCGGTCGGTATTGGAACTGCTACGGTCACCGCCACCAGTGAAGGCAAGAGCGGCACGGCTACGGTGACGGTGAACAACTAGGAGTACGCCGGTGGCGCGCCTGTAGGCATGTCACGTCTACATGCCGCTTGCAGCCACGCCACCGGCGTTTGCTCTGAAAGGCTTTGCCTGGTATTGCACTCAGCTCATTTGCATCGTCTGATGATCCCAGGTGACTAGCCTGTCATTGAAGTAACTTTCATTTGCTGCCAGAGACGGTCCGGCAGCTTTCAACCCGTAAGTGGCGTTTTCCACGATGGTACCCCCATCCCGAACGGCAGCGATGAGATTGGCCCAGTGATCATCGCGATCGTCATATCCTTGCGGCGCTCTAAAGGTGATCTCCTCGGGTTCGTTGAGGCTGCGGGGCACATCGTAGTTTTCCAGTAGATACTGCTTTACGAATTCATCTTGAACGGCCTGGGGGAACGTCGCCAGTGAATCGTAGCCTCCGTATCCCGGTCTGGCGGGAAGTGGCGAGCGGCTCAAGGTAACCGAACCACCTCTGATCTGCATTGTTCCCTCCGAGCCGACCAACTTCAATGAGCTTCCTCCCCCGCCTCCAGATACAAAATTGACTCGGATCTGCATATTGAACTCCGGGTGGGTCGAGGCTTGCGGATAATCCACGACACACGACAATA
>JARRLJ010000132.1:0-6415 GCA_037387025.1 Gemmatimonadales bacterium | reverse complement strand
TCAAGAACCGGAGATTACCCGCCGCTCCCACATTGGCTGCCGCACCTATGATGACCAGCGCGAACATTATCGCAATCGCAAGCATCTTCCTGATCGAGGCATAGGTATGGGGCACGAACAGCATGAGCAGCAGCCAGAACAGAGCGAGCAGGAGAGCGTTTGTCAGGATCTGCCCAACTGTTGCCGATATGTCGCCCTCAGTGCGGCCACGAGCGATCCATTCGTTGTTCAGCGCATCCAAACGCTCGCGAATCTCTGGCGTAACAACCTGGTTCGCGTCGACTATCCGCTCGTTTTCACGCACGGTGTCTCGCACCGTGCTCACGCTCGCTCTGAGGTCCAGCCTGACTTGCTCCGTCTCGGCACGGTTGAACACCAGGGTTGGCCGGAACACCCTGGAAATCATTATGACCAACACATTATCACCTGTGTCCGACGTCGGATCCGGATGCACTGTGACGCGGCTATCTAGGAATCGCTCAAACGTGTAGACTGAGTCGCGCGAGACTATCGACTCGGAGTCTCCCCTTCGAACGACGATTTCCCGCGCCTGCTGGATCTGTAGAAAGCCGGCATCCGGTACACCCTTGGGCAGGTGCCGCCGCATCATGTTCTTCACGCCGTTCGCGAACGCCTCGACTAGCCCATCTGCCAGTAGATATTCGGCCTGGTCCTCGCTCAGCTGCAGATCCACACTCTCCGCGGCTGACACCATCCCTTCCACCGTGGTTGTCGTGTCCAGCGCACCGAACACCAAGTCAGCGGCAGCGATAGCAGCCTCGACCGCAGCTTGATCAATTTCGTAGATCGGCCTCAAAGTCGCCTCTACGGCGGCCGTCTGGCGTGCGATCTCTTCCTGCGTCTTCGGCACCACAAATTCAAATGGCGCGATTACTTCGGCCGCGGCCACCTCACCGACCGCCATCACGTCAAAACCCCCAGAAGGCCACACCGTCGATGCCAGGCAGGAAACGTTCGACGTGAATGAGGCAAGACTCCTCCCTGCTGGGCAAATCGATCTGCGACTTGTCAACGAAGATTACCCCCCGCGAGTTCACCCCCAGACGAGTGAGGCACATCTTCATCTGGCCGCCCGTCACGTTCTGGGCTTCGTCAATGATTACAAATGCATCCGCCAGTGTACGCCCCCTCATGTACCCTATGGGCGCGATCTCGATTGTTCTGGCCTCGATGGCCTTCTGGATCCTCCCCTGTGGCATCATTACTTCCAAAGCGTCGTACAAAGGGCGCAGATACGGGTCTACTTTCGCTTGGAGATCACCCGGCAAGAAACCCAGCCGTTCACCCGCCTCCACCGCAGGCCGTGCAAGTACCAGCCGCTGCACGCGTTTCCTAGCGAGCGCCTCCACTCCCATCGCCACCGCCAAATAGGTCTTTCCGGTGCCGGCAGGCCCTATCCCGATGACGATCTCGTTGTCCCGCATTGCCTCGACGTAGTCGCGCTGCCCTGGAGTCTTCGGCTGTACGATCCGACGGGTGCCCGGCAACACTATCTTGATATCGCCGTTCTCGCCTTTCTTTGGATCCTCCCCACCATTCTCGACCAACCGCCTTACGTCTTCTGGCGTTAGATTGTCCCCCATTCGCGCCAGGTCGACCATGGCAATGGCGACCCGCGCAGCCGACTCGACCTCCTCGACTCCCCCCACCAAGGTCACGTGGTCTCCGCGTAGAGAGGCGCGTGCCCCAGTCGCCTTCTCCAGCTCCAAGAGATTGGAATCGTTCACGCCGGCCAAAGCCAACGGATCGGCACCTTCTGTCGATAGTCGGTGTGTTACGTCTTCGCTCATTGGCCTCTGACAATCAAACCGAGCGCGGCCAGCTCGGATGCGTCGACCGGAGCCGGAGCATCCTCGAACAGAGCGCGCGCCGCAGTCGTCTTGGGAAACGCGATCACGTCCCTCAGACTGTCGACGCCGGCCAGCAGCATGGCCACTCTATCGAACCCCACCGCAAACCCGCCGTGAGGTGGCGCACCAGATCTCAGGGCCGTCAGGAGGAAACCGAACCGCCGTTCGGCGTCTTCGCGCGAGATGCCCATGGCCTCCAGAACGCGCAGCTGCACCTCCGGATCGGTGATTCGAATGGATCCACTACCCAGCTCGACACCGTTGTACACCGCGTCATAATGGAGTGCCCGCACTTCCGAGTACTGCTTGGCGAACAGTCTCTCCACGTCAGCCGGATGCGGTGCCGTGAATGGATGGTGGGCGAAGATCCAATCGTCCGATTCCAGTTCCTTCTCGAACAGGTGAAAATCCACGATCCAGACGAAGGAATGGGGTTCGATAGGAGCTGGTCGGAGCTTGTCGATCACGGCTAGCCTGACCCGATCCAGCGCCGGCGATGTGACTTTGTCTAAACCGGAAGTGGCGATCAGCAGATCCCCGTCGTCGAGCTGAGCCTGCTCACTCGTGATGCCAGCCAGTTTCGAGAGAGGTCCCGTGAGTTCATCACCTTGCCGCTTCAATGTGGCCAAACCGCCCACCCCTGCGCCCTTGGCCCGGGCGGTGAGGTCGTCCAGCACCTTACGCGACAGTTGCGCTCCCCCCGGGACCCGAATCCCCCTAACCCGCTCCCCACGCTGGAGTGATGCGTCAAAGGCGCGGAACCCGCGGCCTTTAACCATAGCTCCCAGGTCGGTGATCCTCAGATCGTATCTCAGGTCCGGCTTGTCGGTACCGTAGCTCTCCGTCGCCTCATCGATCCCCATCCTCGGGAATGGCCGCGCTACGTCGTAGCCAGCCTCGTCCCACAGGCCCACCAGTACGGATTCAACAAATCCATACACATCCTCCGGCGACACGAATGATGCTTCGATATCGATCTGAGTGAACTCCGGCTGACGGTCTGCGCGGAGATCCTCGTCGCGAAAACAGCGAGCCAACTGGAAGTAACGGTCGAACCCCGAAATCATAAGCAACTGCTTGTAGATCTGGGGAGATTGCGGCAGCGCGTAGAAGTGACCGCGGTGAACCCGGGATGGAACGAGGTAGTCACGTGCTCCCTCCGGGGTCGGCCGCGTGAGGTTCGGTGTCTCGATCTCGTAGAACTCCAGCTCGCTCAGCGTGGCTCGGGCCCGCTGCAACAGCCTGTGTCGCAACTCCAGATTCCGCACCATTTCGGGCCTTCGGAGGTCCAAATGACGATGCGCCAACCTGAGCTCTTCTGCCGGCAAGTCCTCTCCCTTAGTGCGCCACACCGGAATCGGGGGGGTCTCAGCCGGTCCTACTACTTCGAGTTCGGTGGCGCGTACCTCCACATCGCCAGTGAGCATATCGGGATTGCGGGCACCGTCGGGCCGCGCGGCAACCGTGCCGGCTACGAGCACAACTGACTCGGTTCCCACCTGCGTCGCCAAATCGATGACTTCGGAGGGTGTCCAATCAGGACCGAACGAAACCTGAGCGATCCCAGCCCGGTCCCTCAGGTCGAAGAAGATGAGCCCGCCCAGGTCCCGCCGTCGGTGCAACCAACCACCGAGTCGCACCTGGAGGCCTACATGAGCTTCACGAAGCGCACCGCAGCGGTGCGTTCGCATCGCAGTAGCTGTCATCAGCCCTCAGAATGCTGCTGGTTGGTGTGTCACTGAGACGAAAAGGACTCCTTTTCCCCTGGCAGCTCAAATGGATAGCCAGCGACCCCAATGTGGGGAATCGCCAAGTGTCTATTCGAGAACAACATAATGCCCTTCCTAACACGCCATCAAGCCACGGCTTGACACCGGCAAGGGGTGCCGCGAACCTAAGCGCGTGCGAGCGATACACTTTGTGGTACCTCTCATCCTGTGGCCGAACACGGCTACTGCGCAGGCCCCCGAATCGGCAGGGCTGTGGCGGGTCTATGCTGCCTCTCTCGCGATACCCCCAGCGCTGCAGACCGGCCCGCTGGCACCAGCCTGGAATCCGGCTGCGGCATCACGCGAGGGAGCCCTCGTGGGCGGGCTGCAGATAGTGCACACCTCTAGCGTGCTGGGCCTCGCTGGATTCACCGCCGGTGCGACCAAGTCTGTGAGCCATGGGGGCACCCTGGGCTTGCAGTTGGGACGAATCGACATACGCGATCTCGTGCGCACGACAACGGACCCGTCCCGGGTCGGGGGGCCCATCCCGGTTTACACTCAATACCTCGGGATTGGCGGTCAGCTGATGATGGGGCACCTGGAAATGGGAGCCCTGGCCCGGATCATCAACGAACGGTTCGACACGATCGATGAGACCGGACTGACCCTGGACCTGGGTCTCCGATTCCAACCCCACCGCAGATTGCTCTTCGCCGCGGCTAGCCGTTTTCTGCCGATCGATCTCAGCAAGCAGTCAACGACGGATTTCTACGCAGGAATGGAGTACGAATTCCTCTCGGCGGGCAGAATCGGGACTGTTAGTTCCACAGTGAAGGTGCGGCTGGGAACGACATACAGAGCGTTCCAGACCTTCGAGCCCAGCGTGGGCGCCGGGATCCTGTTTGGTGGGCACTTCGGCCTCAACGCTAGTGTAGCTCGGGAGCAAGCCCACGGCGTACACGCAATCAGACCTGCGATATCGCTGTTGTTGCGTGTTGGCAGATACCAAGCGTGGTTCGCTCGCGCGAGCAGCCTGAACGACGTGGGCGCCACCTACCGAGTGGGACTCGAAATAGCAATCGCCCGATGAACCTGCTGGATCTCACACCGGAGGAAGCGGAACAAGCTCTCTCCAGGTGGATCGCCGAGCGCCGTGACCCCGCCTACCGCGTCAAACAGATCATTCCCAGACTGTGGCAGCGCCCCGTGCAGAATTGGAGCGACGTGAGCGATCTCCCGGCTACACTCGTTGCAGGACTGGAACGAGAGTTTCCCCTGCTACGACCGTCACTGGAGACGTTTCAAGAGTCGTCCGACGGTACGGTGAAGTTTCTTTGGCGCCTCGATTCTGATACGGCAGTCGAGTCAGTTCTGATTCCCGAGGGGCGACGCAGCACTCTGTGTATCTCGTCGCAAGCCGGCTGCGCGTATGGCTGCGTCTTCTGCGCCACGGGTCGAATGGGCTTTCAACGGCATCTCGCTCCATGGGAAATCACGGCTCAGGTGCGCGAGCTCCGACTGGACGAGCGTTTTGGGTCCCCCACGAACGTCGTGTTCATGGGGATGGGTGAGCCGTTGCACAACTGGGGTTCGGTGGGCCGGGCTCTCACCATTCTCAACCACCCTCGGGGGTTGGGGATCGGTGCTCGCAGAATCACTGTCAGCACCATCGGGCTCATCCCACAGCTCAAGCGACTCGCTGCACGACCGGAGCAGTTCAGAGTCGCACTCTCTCTGCATTCGCCGATCGGGAAGCGCCGGTCCCGGCTCATGCCCGTTGAGCAGAAGTATCCTCTGACAGAAGTGCTACGGACGTTGGAGCTGTTTCCGAAGCGCGTGACATTCGAGTACGTGATGATCGCGGGGAGGAACGACTCGGACGATGACGCGGAAGAGTTGGCACGTTTGGCTCACTCTACTGGAGCGCTGGTGAATCTCCTGCGACTTCACCCCGGGGGCGCCGACGAGTTGGAACCGACCGCGACCTCGCACGTTCGCCGTTTCGCGGAGAAGCTTCGATCAAGGGGGGTCAGCGCCACGGTCAGGCGGAGCCGCGGCTTGGATATCAGCGCCGCGTGCGGACAACTAAGGCTCGATATCGAACCGGGGAGCGACGTCCAAGCCAAGAAGAACGCTGGCATCGAGTAACAGCCCTTCGTCGGTATCCATGATCACCCTGCCCCCACCAATCGCAGTCCGGATTCGATCGACGAACGATGAATCGCCACGCCGTATCAGGATAAGGGTGGAATCGAGTCTTTCGTCGGACGAACCGTAGTAAACGACGTCTATGCCCGCCCTGCGAAGCCGACGAGTCACGGTTCTGGCAAGGTCGTCAACCAGAGTGGTGTTCAGCACCTCTACAACCACCCGCTCGCCCTCTCCGGGTATGGGAAACCGGCTGCTGTCGCCTCCCCTCGAAATGCCCCACCAAGCCAGCGCGCCTACGATCACACCGCCGCCTACAATGGCGAGAACTACGCCGTTACGAGTGAGTTCCAAAACTCTACCGTCTCGTCTATGAGCGGCTGGCCGCCAGCAACGACTCCGGCAATACGTTCAGACGCGACTTCCCGTAGCACTTCCTTGAACTCGCTCGTGACACGAGCGCGAAGGGATTCGTGGTCGGGCCCGTGAAACCGGCGTCCCGGTTCGAGGAAATCGGCCAAGTAGAGCACTCGTCCCACCCGATCCCACCCAGCGTATCCGATGGAGTGGTATTTCACGGCGTCCAGGACACCGCGATCCGATTCTCCCTCGGCCTCGGCGCGCGCGGCGGCCGCCGGACCGTGCCGCAGTTTATCCACACCCCAGGCGAATGGCGCGAGTTCG